>JAYTRP010000320.1:0-5026 GCA_043746145.1 Hyphomicrobiales bacterium
CAAGAAACACTTGATTGACAAAAGGCGCGCCTGTCTTCGGCATAAACCCGGAAATGACGCCCACCGCAGGCGGAAGCACCGCTCCGCACTCCGCTAGCCCGAGGCCTTCGCCCAGCGTGGCGATCGCGGCTTGTACTGAGTTGGCGACGCGATCGGCGATGTTGGTGGTCGCAACCGAGCAGGAAGTCGGATGCCGGGGTATGCCGACGATGCAGCCCTCGCGCAAGAGAACGCGCAAGCGGCGAAACGCGCCCGCGTTTTTCGGAACGCTGGGATCGAGGCTGTTGAAGACGCCAATCATCGCGGACGTTCGCGCGCAAGATTCGGAGAGGTTGAGGCCGCTCGGGAGGCAATCGGGATTGTCGCGCAAGTCGATCTCGACCAACGCGGCTGCGGGGTCCACCGCCACTTTCGCTGTGACTTCGACGCCTTCGGGCGGCGTACCGGGAAAATGGTCATGGCGGCTGCTGTGGCTCGCCTCGCCCGCCGGCATTTTCCGGATCGCGGCGATCATGCGCTGCTCGCTGTAGTCAAAAAAGTCGCGCGTGTGCGCGTGCAGCGTCTCCCAGCCGATATCCTTGGCGAGCGCGAGCAACTCTCGCTCGCCGATGCGCGCCGCGCCCGACATGGAGAGATAGTCGCCCCACCATTGATCGGGCACGCGGATGCGCATCCGGCACATGCGGATGATATCCTGCAAATCGAGATAGTCTTGCTGGATCTTGACGGCCGGGAAAATCAGCGCGCCTTCTTCGTATACGTCGCGCGCCGCGCCCATGTAGGTGGTCGGCTGGCTATTGCCGCAATCGGCTTGATGGGCTTTGGCGATAACCGTGAAATGATGCACCCCGGCTTCGTCGATGACGGGAACGAGCAGGGTATGATCCGCCGCATGGGAGCAGCCGTGATAGGGCGAGTTGTGCAGAAATGCATCGCCGCGCTTCAACACGGGATGAAATTCTTTCATGGCTTTCGCCATGAGATCGGGGCCGGATAGGACGTGAATGGGCAAGCTCTCGGCGGCCGCCAACAATTCGTTGTCGCGCGTCACGATCGCGCACGAAAAATCTCGTGCGATGTTGAGCACGCCCGACCGGCCGGTGCGCAACAAGGTGTTGGCCATCTTTCGGGCGATGCCTTGCAAACGGTTATCGAGCAACGCTAAACGCACGCCAACCGCAGCGCTCTCGTGTGATGTTTCCATCAGGGTTGAACTCCTGTTCGAGATGTCACGAGCCCGGCGATATTGAGAGGCTGCCAGACGCGCGTCGCACCGCGACGGCGCCTGGATTAACGACGACCGCGGTGACCGCGGATTCAATAATCGCCGGCCCCTGAACGATTTCGCCGGTCTTCATTGCCTCGAAACGCCGGACGCGGGTGTCTATGAAGCCCTGGCCGGCGAAATAGGCGCGACGCGATCCATCGAGTTTCCCTGAAACAGCCCGCGCGACCAGCGAACCCGTCGGCTTTTCACGGATACGGCAGACTGCCGCCGCGCTCCAGCCAATAATTTCAACCGGCGAGTTCAGATCGCATATGGCGAAGATCTCTTCATGCGCTTTGTGGAACGCTTGTTCGAGCGCCGCTACCTGATCAGGACCGTCAAAATGATCCACGGCCAGCGGAACATTGATCTCCCACACCTGCTCGGGATAGCGAGCCTCGATCGAAAACTGAATATCTTGCGAGAAGGTCCCGACGCCTTGATCAGCGATGAACGATTGGCAGCGCTTCTTCAAACCAGCCAGCACTTGGTTGACGCCGTCATAGTCGAAATCTCGCGTGATACTAAAGCGCGTTACGTAAAACGACGAGGTCAGGTCCGACATCAAGGCGCCGGCTGCGCTTAGCGCTGCGCCAACCTCTGGTATCAGCAGGCAAGGGGAGCCAAGTCGCCGCGCGATCAGGACCGAATTAACGCCCGCCGCGCCGCCGCCGCCAACTAGAACCGCTTGGGTTGGATCGACGCCCTGGTTGACGGTGATATCCATGATCGCCTGCACCATGTTTTCAGTCACGACATCGATGATCGCGATCGCCGCGTCCTCGACAGAAAGACCGAGGGGCTTGGCTAGATGGCTTTCCACGGCCGCACGCGACATGCCGGCATTCAACGGAATGGCGCCGCCAAGGAAAAATTGAGGATCGATATAGCCGAGCACGACCGCGGCATCGGTAACCGTCGGCTGCGTTCCCCCTTTGCCATAGCAGGCCGGCCCCGGCGCAGCGCCTGCGCTTTTGGGGCCAACATGCAGCATGCCTCCATCGTCGACGAAGGCGATCGACCCGCCTCCAGCCCCGACGCTCTTGACGTCGACCGAGGAAAACCCCGTCATATGGCCCCGAAAAGGTTGACCAATCCACGTCTCACGCGTCCAGGGAATTCGCCCACGGCTGACCAGACTGATGTCGTATGTAGTGCCGCCAGTGTCGGCGATTATTGCCGTCTGCGCGCCTTCGTCGATTTCAGCGAAATAGCGCCCGGAGATGGGGGCCATCGACGGACCCGAGTTGATCAGATGGATGGGTTTAGCGGCTATTTCAGCCGCATCAATCACACCGCCTTGCGAGGTTATCACGAGAACCCGGCCTGTCAGGCCATTTGCTCGCAGATCACGCGTCAATCGCTCCATATACGCCGCCATCATCGGCTTCAACGAAACGTCAATACACGCGGACGACGCTCTTCGATATTCGCGAAGCGTCGGGTTGAGCTGATGCGACAAGGTGAAGGGAACGCCGGGCATATGTCTATTAAGCAATTCGCCGGCCAGCAATTCGTGCTCGGGGTTAACTATCGACCAGAGCAAGCAAACCGCAACCGCTTCGACTTGCTTGGCCTTCAGCTTCGCGATGACTGCCAGCATCGCCGCCTCGTCGAAGATTTTCGCGACCGAACCATCCGCGAGAATGCGCCCCGGCAATTCGAAGGTCAGCGAGCGCGGCACATAGGGTTCCGGATAGGGCACGGTGAAGTTGAACGGCTCCGAACGACCACCCTCGCGCAACGTCAAAATATCGGGATGCCCAGCGGTCGTCAGAAACGCCGTACGCGCTGTGTTGCCTGTGATAATCGCATTGATCGCATGCGTGGTCCCATAGATGAATGCGTCGCCCAGCTCCAGCAGCGCGGGTAGCGCCAAACCAAACTCCGCAGCCGCTACGCCGAGCGCATCGAGTACGCCCCTTATTGGATCGTTGGGCGTTGTCGGGGCTTTGAACATGTGTAGTTCGCCCGCATCGTCTTCAACGACGAGGTCGGTGAAAGTTCCTCCGGTGTCGACGCCAAAGCGCATTGAACTTCCCCTCGAACTGCAACTACGCAGATGTTAGCTCGGCAATTTATGATCACAAAGCAGAAACATTAGCCGATAATTTTCAAGAGGTCCGGCATAAAGCGCTATTTTTTAGCGAAATTGCGATTGCGTTGTGATCACTAATCTCATAGACACAATCGATGTCAAGCCCCACGCCCGTGCCGAGCACGCGATCCGAGACTTTCGCGAGCGAGGCTGTCCTCGACCGGGACGTTCCCGTACCGCGCTTGACTTACGAAACTCTGCAGGAGCGCGCCTATCAGGAACTGAGAACGGCGATCCGCGAAGGGCGCTTTGTTTCTGGGGAAACGCTGACCACGCGAGGACTCGCGGCCATGCTCGGCGTTAGCCAAATGCCGGTGCGAGAAGCTATGCGACGGCTGGCGCAGGATAAGACGTTGGAAATCCTGCCCAACCGAACGACTCGGGTTCCCTTGCTTTCAGCGCGGCGGTTCGACGAACTGGCCGATGTGCGCGCCGAACTCGAAGGCTACGCGGCGGCGCTGGCCGCCGAGCGAATGACGGCCGCGGAATTTAGCGAGATCAAGTCCGCTAACGAGGAGATGAGCCGTGCGATCGATCGTGGCGACTTTGTCGCGGTCAATTCAATGAACGAGCGATTACATTTTGCAGTTTATCGCGCCGCGAAGTCCGAGACCCTGCTATCGGTGATCGATGGCCTCTGGCAACAGAGCGGGCCCTATCTCGCTTCGCTGATCCGCCATCTGCTCGGCGCGTCCGAAACACCATCCAAATTTGCGCTCCTGCAACATTACGAATTGCTCGCCGCGCTCGGCAAGGGCGATCCGGTTGGCGCGCGCGCGGCGATGAAAGCGGACATCGTCGAATCCGCGCGCTGGTACCGCGAGAGCAACTTGGTCCATGGCGCAGCGAATCCGCCTCGCAAGCGCGGGCCCAACCCTGCACGCAACGTCAATCAAATCGACAAGAACGAGGTTTCGCCATGAAGCTCGACGGAAGGATAGCAATAGTCACCGGAGGCTCGCAGGGAATTGGCGAAGCGATCGCGTACCGACTTGCGGCTGAGGGCGCGAATGTCGCCGTGGTCGCCTCCTCAAGCCTCGACAAAGCCGCGGCTGTCGTCGCCAAGTTACAGGGCGGCGCGGACCGGCACATGGCCGCTGTTTGCGACGTACGCGACAGTGGAGCGGTGAAGACGCTCGTCGGCGACGTCGTCAAAAGATTCGGTAAGGCGGATATATTGATGAACGCGGCCGGCGTTTTCTACACGACGCCGGCTGGCGCGACATCTGATGAAGACCTTGACCGTATGGTCGATATCAATCTCAAGGGCACGTGGAATTCGATCAGCGCTGTCGCGCCGGGGATGAAGGCGCAAAAATCCGGCAGGATTGTCAATATCTCCTCAGTCGCAGGGGTCATGGGGATCGGCACGTACGCCCTGTACTGTGCGACCAAGGCGGGGATCATCATGATGACGCGCGCCCTGGCCAATGAACTCGCGCCATTCGGAATTGGCGTCAACTGCGTGGCGCCTGGAAATACGGCGACACCGATGAACGAAGACATTCGAACGAAGCCGGAACTGAAACCGTTTTACGATGCGATGGCGGCGCGTACGCCGAGCGGGCGCACGTATTCCTCTGCCGACGATATCGCCAACATCGCCGTATTTCTCGCGAGCGACGAGGCGCGAGCGATGCATGGATCTTGTTTGCTCGCCG
>JAYTRP010000321.1:0-5017 GCA_043746145.1 Hyphomicrobiales bacterium
CAAGGCGACGGGGGGCAAGGCGATCATTCTTGAGATCGAAGGCTCCACCGGCTCCTCGCCCGCCAACGACCGCAAGAAGGGCTTCGACACCGTCATCGCCGGGCATCCCGACATGAAAATCGTCGCTTCGCAGAGCGGCGATTTCGCGCGCGACAAGGGCCGTCAGGTCGCAGAATCGCTGATCCAGGCACATCCAGAGGCGACCGTGATCTTCGCGCACAACGACGAGATGGCGATCGGCGCGATCGCAGCGGTCGAAGCGGCCGGCAAGAAGCCCGGCAAAGACATCACCATCGTCTCGATCGATGGCGAAAAGGATGGCCTGCAGGCGATCATCGACGGCAAGATGGGCGCAACGGTCGAGTGCAACCCGCGCTTTGGGCCCGCCGCCTTCGCAGCCGCGATTGCCTATTCCAAGGGCGAGACGATCCCGCCGGTCATGACCAACAAGGACCACTTCTACGATGCCAGCAACGCAGCGGCGAGCATTGCGGCTTCGTATTAAGACTCTGAAATCGACCCTATGACATGCGGGCCCGGTTCGCTTTGAGCCGGGCTCTGGCAGATTAAGACAGGTCGTATCAAACACCCCATCATCGCGAGCGCAGCAAAGCGATCCATGCCGCAACCCGGCTGCTCCTGGATCGCTTTGCTGCGCTCGCGATGAGGGCGGGAACTAGCATCGCTGCTGGGACCTCGAAGACGTCCGTAGACCCAGGGCGAAAGTCTGCATAATTGGTCAAGCGGACAGGTCGCATTTAAAGACGCGGCAGCACATAGTTCCTGATGCAAGTACAGTTTGGTCGTGAGGGTCTCCAGGGTTATGAATGCGTCGGCGATCTCCCCCGTTCTTTCCATGCGCGCGATCGACAAAGCTTTTGGCGGAATCCCCGCGCTCAGCGCCGCCTCGCTCGAAGTCGCCCCTGCGGAAGTTCACGCGCTGATCGGCCAGAACGGGGCCGGCAAGTCGACTATGATTAAAACGCTTACCGGGTATGTCGCACGCGACGGCGGTGAGGTTTTATTCGAGGGCAGGCCTTTTCAGGCCAGTTCGCCGCAAGACGCGCAGCGTCGAGGGATCAGCACGATCTACCAAGAGATCAACCTCGTCCCTTACCGCTCTGTGACGGAAAATATCTGTCTTGGCCGCGAGAAGCGGAAGTTCGGCTTGCTCGACTGGAGCGCGATGCACGCCGAAGCACGCACGCTGATGGCTCGTTTCAAGCTCGACATCGATGTGCGCCGCCCGCTGATGCGCTACACCACGGCGACGCAGCAAATGGTCGCCATCGCACGGGCGATCGGCTTCGACGCGCGCCTCGTCATAATGGACGAACCGACCTCCTCGCTTGACGAACGCGAGGTCGCGGTGCTGTTCGATGTGATCCGCGAGTTGAAGCGGGGCGGCGTCTCGGTAATCTTCGTCAGCCACAAACTTGACGAACTCTACGAAGTTTGCGACCGCGTGACAATCATGCGCGATGGACTCACGGTGCGCGTCGCCGCGATGAACGAAATCAGCAAGGTAGAGCTCGTCGCCAGCATGCTCGGGCGAGACGTTGCACAGGTCGCGAAAAGCGCCACCGCTTTTGGCGGGAGTCACGCGAAGGCGGGCGCGATCGCGCTGCAAGCGACGAATTTGAAAGCCGGCCACAAGGTGCACGACATGTCGTTCAACGTGCGGCGTGGTGAAATTGTTGGCTTTGCGGGCCTTCTCGGCTCTGGCCGCACCGAGACGGCGCGGCTCGCCTTCGGCGCCGACCGGCTAGCGTCCGGCGGGTTTACGCTCGAAGGCGAGCCCTTCGCGCCGCGCGAACCTTCCGAGGCGATCGCGCGTGGCATTGGTTTTGCGTCAGAGGACCGCAAGCTCGAGGGCATCGTCCCTGATATGTCGGTCGCGGAAAATCTAACGCTCGCGCTTCTGCCTCAACTGACCCGCTCGGGCGTGATCGATCAGGTGCGGCAGCGTGCGCTGGTTGAAAAATTCATCGCCGATCTCGGAGTCAAGTGTTCGGGGCCGGACCAGCCGATCCGTGAACTCTCCGGTGGCAATCAGCAAAAGGTGCTGCTCGCGCGCTGGCTCGCGATGAATCCCAAGCTGCTCATTCTAGACGAGCCGACGCGCGGCATCGACGTTGGCGCCAAGGCGGAGATTCAGCGCATTATCAAGCAGCTCGCGGAAGACGGACTCGGCGTGCTTATGATCTCGTCCGAACTGGAAGAAGTGATCGAGGGCTCGAACCGGGTCTTCGTGCTGCGCGAAGGCCGCAATGTCGCGGAATTCGACGGCGACGCTATTAGTGAGGCGGGTGTAATGGCCGCAATGGCGGAAGGCGGCGGCAACCCCGACGAACAGGCGGCTCGGACATGACGGAAGCGCCCATGATCCAGCGCGCCGCAATCCCACGCGGGCGCGATTGGCGCCCGTTGCTCTCGCGGCACGCCACCGTCGCCGCTTTGATAGCGCTGCTCGTGTTCAACGCGCTGTTCACCAAGCATTTTCTTGGGATCCAGACGCTCTATGTGAACCTCACTCAGGTCGCGACGATCGTCATCGTCGGCGTCGGCATGACGCTTGTGATTGCAACCGGCGGCATCGACCTTTCGGTTGGCTCGCTGATGGCGATTTCGGGCGCGCTGGCGCCGATCATCTTTCTGGGCAAGCTATTTCCGATCGGCAATCTCGGCGTGGCTGTTGCCCTCGGGATGGTGGTGTCGATCCTCGTCGCTGGCGCGTTCGGCTGGTTCAACGGCTGGTTGATCACGCGCTTTCGTATCCAGCCGATCATCGCGACGCTGGTGCTATTTATCGCCGGGCGGGGCATCGCGCAGGTGTCGACCAACGGCAACCTCCAAGTGTTTAAAACTCCCGAGTTTCAATGGATTGGGCTGGGGCGGCCGCTCGGCGTGCCGGTTCAGGTCGCGATCATGGTCGTAATTGTGATTGTCGCGGCCTGGGCGCTGAAGCGATCGCTGTTTGGACGTCAGATTCTCGCGGTCGGGGGCAATGAGCGCGCCGCGCGGCTTTCGGGCGTGCCGGTCGCGAGCGTCAAGCGCTGGGTCTACGCCATTAGCGGCCTCTGCTCGGGGGTCGCGGGCCTCGTCGTGATCGCCATCAACTCGTCGAGCGACGCCAATCTGGTCGGCCTGGGCATGGAACTCGACGCAATCGCCGCGGTCGCTGTTGGCGGCACGCTGCTAAGCGGCGGCCGGGCCACGGTCTGGGGCACCCTACTGGGCGCGCTGATTATTCAACTTGTGCGTTATACCCTGCTCGCCAACGGCGTAAACGACGACGTCGCCAAGCTAGTAAAGGCTGGGTTGATCGTCGCGGCGGTCTGGCTGCAAACCCGCGGTAGGGCGTGACCATGAAACGCACCTCGTTTATTTCCCTAATCTCAAGCCAAGGCGTGGTGATCGCGTTGGCCGCGCTAATCCTGTTCGGCTGGGCGCGCTACGACCATTTCCTCGGCCTGTTCAACATTACCTCTGTGCTTCGCTACAACTCGATGTTCGCGCTAGTCGCGCTCGGCATGACCTTCGTCATCATGACGGGCGGCATCGATCTGTCAGTCGGCGCGGTGGCGGCGTTCGGCAGTGTGGTCTCCGCCCTGCTCAGCCCCTACGGCATTATGGCTGGAGTGGCGGGTGGCGTTGGGGCTGGACTGCTGATCGGGATTCTCAACGGGATCATTGTAGTTCATTTACGAATCCTGCCCTTTATCGCGACGCTCGCGACGATGCTGGCCGCCAACGGCGCGGGCCTGCTGCTTGCACAGGATCAGTCGGTATCGGTCTCCTATGACAGCGGCTTCACTGATCTTGGCCAGGGGGACTGGATGGGTATGCCAATCCCCGCGTTGATCGCAGCCGTCGCCTATATTGTCGGTTCGATCGTGCTTAATTACACCAGCGTCGGTCGCACCGTGCTCGCCATCGGTGGAAACGAGGACGCGAGCCGACTGATGGGGCTCTCCGTCGACCGCGTGAAATTCGGCGTCTACGTCGCTAGCGGCGCGTTGTCGGGTTTGGCAGGCGTCATTCTCGCTTCGCAGTTCGGCGCCGGACAGCCCATCGAGGGAATCGGTTGGGAATTGTTCGCGATCGCATCGGTGGTGGTCGGAGGCACGCTTCTGACCGGCGGGCTCGGCTCGGTTGGCGCGACACTGGCTGGCGTGATGCTGCTTGGGCTCATCTTTAACGTGCTCAACTTCGAGAACGGCCGCGGCTTCATCTCGCTATCGGCCTACTGGCAGTCCGTGATCCGAGGCGCATTCCTGCTGGTCGTCGTCATGCTGCAATCTCGACTGACAGAGCGCGCGGACCAAGAGGCGTAACGAGGGAGCCAGCTTGATGAGGGAAACATTGTCGGAGCTATCGCGGGGCGCGCTGGCCGATCTGGCCAGAGTGTTCGCAGTCCTTCCCGAAACCGCCGCCGACGAGTTGATCGAGGCGATCGTCGCGGCCAAACGAATCGTCGTGTTCGGCCTGGGACGCGAAGGCCTGCAGATGCGCGGCTTTGCGATGCGACTTTTCCACATGGGCCGCGACGTGGCTGTGTGGGGCGACATGACGACACCCGCGGTTAGCTCCGGCGATCTTTTCATTGTCTCGGCCGGTCCCGGCTATCTCGCTAGCGCCGAGGCTTTGGCGAAAATTGCTAAGGCAGACGGCGCTCGCGTCGCACTCGTCACCGCCCAACCGGACGGCAAACTTTCATCTCAGGTCGACATTGTGACGGTGATCCCCGCGCAAACCATGGCCAACGATCAGGGCGGCCCTGTTTCCGTGTTGCCGATGGGGTCATTGTTCGAAACCGCGCAAATGATATTTTTTGAACTAGTGATCCTGAAATTGCGCCCAAGATTCTCGGAGAGCGCGGAGACGATGCGCGCCCGGCACACCAACTTGGAGTAGCGCCCCCTCCCGCTCTCGCGACGCGTTCTTGTTTTGTTCACGCCGCTGCGCTAGGCTTTTCGTATGGATTCGTTCGAGCCGCTGATCCCCGCAGAGCCTG
>JAYTRP010000322.1:0-14881 GCA_043746145.1 Hyphomicrobiales bacterium
AAAGCGCACGATGTCATGCACGGTAAGAAAATACGGGGCGTATTCGAGTTGTCCAATCATCGCGAGTTCGTGTTCGAGCGCATGGGTCACGCTCTCGGGAATGCCATTGGGATAGCGGGCTCGCGCGCCCTCGTGAGCGAACGCCTGCAGCGCCGCTTGTGGCGTTGCGTAACCTTCGCGCAGCTCTTTGGGATAGGAATGGGCGAGTTCGTCGAGGCTGAAACCGAGACGATCGATTAGCCGCGCGCTCGCCTCGACCGCCAGCGGCGCCTCGGCGAATAGGCGCAGCATCTCGTCGGCGCTCTTTAAATGCCGCTCGGCGTTCGCCTGCGTGCGGCGCCCCGCCGCCTCGAGCGTGACGCCCTCGCGGATACAGGAGACGACGTCGGCAAGCTCGCGCCGCTCGTGAACATGCATCAGCGCGTCATTGGTCGCAAGCAGCGGCGCGCCCAGCTTCTTGGCCAGCGTCACGCGCCGCGCGAGAGCGCCCCGCATCTCATCGCCATAGTTGAGACTGGCCCCGATCCAAAGCCGTTCGCCAAAGGCGTCGCGAAGTTGCGTCAGGCGCGCGCCCTCGGGCTTGAGCGAGGGCATCGCGACAATCTCCAAGCCCTCCCCATGCTCGATCAGATCCTCGAGGTTCAGATGGCATTCGCCCTTGGGCGCGCGCAAATTGCCGGTGGTGAGCAGCCTGCAGAGCCGGCCATAGGCGGCGCGGTCGCGGGGATAGGCGAGCACGTCGGGCGATCCGTCGAGAAAGGCGAGCCGCGCGCCCGTGACGACGCGCATGGCGCCGATCGCCGCGCGATTCTCGCGCGCGAACACATGCGCGCGCACGACGCCCGCCAACGTGTTGCGGTCGGCGATCCCGATGCCTGTCATTTCGAGCGCCGAGGCGCGCGCCACCAGTTCTTCCGGATGCGACGCACCGCGCAGAAAGGAGAAGTTGGTGGTGGTCGCGAGTTCGGCGAAGCGCGGCGCAAGGCGGATCAAGTGGATTTCCTTACCCGAACATACCGTGCACGAACCATTTCGCCTGCGCCGTCTCGCGGCCGTAAAGCCCCTCCCGGTATAGCCAGTAGCGGCGGCCAGAGGAATCCTCGGCATGAAAATAATCGCGGGTCGGGCCGTCAGCCGCGCGCCACCAGGGTGTCGAAAGCCGCTCCGGGCCCTCGACCGCCGCGACCTCGCGCAGCACGCGGCGCCAGCGAAATTGCAAGGGCGCCCCGTCGGGAATTTCAGCCAAGGCTTCGATCGGCTCGGGCCATGCGAACAGACGCAGCGGCCGGCTCAGCGGGACGCCGGCCAGCATCTCCCCCCGCGCGGTTTCGACCGCAGGGGTCGCGGTGACGCTGTGCTCGGGCCAATGCGCGTCGACCAGCCTCTGCCGTGTCACCCGGCTCGGGCCTAGCCGGGCGCTGAGCCGATCGACAAGGTCGGCGAGCTTCGCCGAACGCTCGACCTCGAAGGCGCGCTCGAATTCGCTTTGCGAAGGGGCGAGCGGTTCGTGAAGGAGACAGGAAAGACGCATCAGGTCGATTCCGAAACCAGCGTCGATCGCCTCCTCGTTGCTCCCCGCAAGCCTTTCCTGAAACAGCCGGCCGATCGCACGCGCCTCGACCAACGGCCGGCCGGCGGCGACGCTGATGCGGCGCACCTCGCCGTCGACGCGGTAGAGGAGAAGCTCGACCCGCCGCGCGCCTTTTTGCCGCCGCTCCAGCATCGCAACGAGATCGATGGCGAGGCGCGCGAGCGACGCCATGACGGCGTCGACATGAGCGATCGGGCTGGCGAAACGCCGTTCGACGCAGAAATCGGGCGGCGAAAATCGGGGCGAAATCGACGCACGGGAAAGGCCATGCAGTTCGTCCAGCCGCGCGATCGGATCGGCGCCGAACCGCGCAGCGATTGGCGCGCGCGGGCGCATGGCGAGATCGCCTATCCGCTTGAGCCCCGCGCGGGAGAGATCGGCGGCGACTTTGGGCGCAATCCCGAGCGCCGCAACCGGCATGTCGTGGAATAGCCTGGCGAATGGCTTGCCGGCGAGGTCGCGAGGCGCGATTCTCTGCTTCGAATAACGCGCGAGCGCCGCGGCGGCGCGCGGATTGTCGGCAAGGCCAAGCGCGAGAATAAGCCCCAGCCGCGCAAAACGCGCCTCGACCTCGGCGATCAGCCCCTCCTCGCCGCCAAATAGATGCGCGACGCCGGAAACGTCGAGCATCAGCCCGTCGGCTCCGTCGAGCGCAACGAGCGGCGTATAGCGAGAGGCGTCGTCGGCGAGGCGCTCGACGAGCTTCGCCTCCGCGACCGGATCGGCTTCGACGACAACCAGACTCGGATGGCGCGCACGCGCGTCCGCCAATGAGATACCGGCGTTCAAGCCCAGACGGGCGGCGCGCGCGTCGACGCCGACGAGGCGGCGCGCGTTCTGGAGCGTCGCCACGGTCGCCAGCGCCGCCGCAGGGTCAACGCGACAAACGCGCCGGGCGCGGTCCGTCGTCAGACACGGCAGCCAGAGGGAGAGAAATCGCCGGTTCGTCAAACTGCTGATCCTCGCTTCGCCAGATAATACGAACCGTCCGGCTGGCATCGAGCCCCGCAGCGCCGCGCGTCTTGACGAGCCTCGCGGCATAGGCGGGCTCTCCCGGCAGGCTGCGCCCCCCGCCGGCCGAAGGCTGGCGCACGCTCGGCGAGGCCGCAATTTCGAAGCGCGTTTCGGCCGCGCTCGACATGCGCTCGGCCTGTCCATAAGCGCTGGCCTGCACGAGCAGCGCGGGCGTAGCCCCGGCGCGCGCGGCCAGCGTCAGACGACGAGAAGCGGCGAGATCGTATCGCTTCAGGCGCCAGACCTCGCCAACCACCACCGCCGAGGCGCCGCTGCGCAAAGCTTCTTCCATCGCCTGAAACAAAGTGGGCGCGTCCGGCGCGCGCACGAACACCAGGCGGGCGAGATCGAGGCCATGCGCGACGAGACCCGGCCCGTGCGGAGCCCCGGCCTCGCGCCAGGCGAAATCCTCGGCGAGGATCAACCCCGCGCCCCGAAGCGCCATGAAACGCGCGGCAAGGCCGAGCGCGAAACCCATCGCCGCCGCCCCGTCGCCAGGCGTCGCCGGCGCGATCTCATGCAAGCCATCCCCCGCGAGCCCGCCGCCCAGCATCCGGTCGAGCGCGACTGTCAATGACAGCTTCGGCGCACTGACGGCTTCCGTTATGCCGGAACCCGCCTCGATGCGCTCGATAGCGCGACGCAAACGCGCCACATGTTCAGCCCTGCCGCCCAACGACATCTGTTCCACGCATCCCAATGTTCACTATTTGTTCTAGAGTGACTCCGGGCGCGGGGAGAGTCAAGGCGGACTCGCTTGAGACTATGGTTTTACACATCAAACACCTCAACGCCGATGTGGCGGTCAGTCGGTTGGCTGATCTCAGAGGCGCGAATTTGACGCCACGCGATCCAAACGACCTGCCGGGAAGCTCTTGCGAAAAACTACGGGGCTGGACCAAACGACCTTAACATGGACTTGTCTTTCCTAAGCCGCCGTCAAACCTCTCAGCGAAAAACTGCTGTTCAAACAAATTAATAGAGACGTCCAAGTCGATCGGCTGGTTCATAAACAGCAGAGTTGGCGAGATCGGCGACGAATACGCGATCAACCAAACCGCTGCAAAGGCAAGCCGGCGCTCCCCACGTTGCGCTTGGAGGCGAGCGTCTGGAACGCGCCGATCACGCCGCGTTCGAAGCCGCGTCCAAATAACAGGAAATAGAGCATCCACATACGCGCGCGCGGCCGACCGATCTCGGCGAAGGCTTCCTCGCGCCTGAGATAAAGCCGGTCGAGCCAATGCTCGATCGTCAGTTGGAAATGTTCGCGCAAGGATTCAACGTCGTGGATCTCGAACCCGTGCCGTTCCAGATTGGTCGCCGTGAGCCCGATATAATCGAGTTCTCCGCCGGGAAAGATGAATCTGTTTATCACCTTCTGATACCGTGTCGGCTTGCGGAAGCGCGATAGCTCGGGCGTCGCCCAGCGCGTCGTCGCCTGATGCAGGTATAATCCGCGCGGGCGCAGCAGCGCGCGCACGCGATCAAAGTGCATGTTGTGATTGTCGATGCCGACATGCTCGAACATCTCGATCTGCGCGATTTTGTCGTAAGTCTCCTTTGGCTCGATCGAGCGGTAATCGCGCAGTTCAAGCGTGACGAGATCGGAAAGTCCGAGGCTCGCGATTTTGGCGGCGGTGAAATCGTATTGCGCCTGTGAGAGCGTCACGCCATGGCAATGCGCGCCATAGGACTTCGCGGCATGGCAAAGCAGGCCGCCCCATCCTGAACCGATGTCGAGCAATCGATCGCCGGGCTGCAACCTGAGCTTGCGACAGATGCGGTCGAGTTTGGCGATCTGCGCGTCATCGAGCGAGGTCTCCGCAGTCTCAAAGTAGCCGCAGGAATAGACCATCTCGGAATCGAGGAACATCGCGTAGAACGCATTCGAAACGTCGTAGTGAAAGCGTATCAGGTCGTCGTCGTCGCGGCCGTCGTGAAATCCTCGCTCAATCTTCTTCGCGTACCCTGCGCGTGCGCCGCGAGCGGGCGCATGCAGAAGAAACGGCCAGGCGCAACTCAGCGCGAGACGTTTGTCGAAATTCTCGGCAATCGCCAGCGAACGAAAATGATCGAAGCGGCGCAACACCACCAGCGGATTGGCGCCTGAAAAATCGAGCTCCTCCTCGGCATAGAGCGTGAACAGCGTCGTCAGGGTTGGCCTGAGTAGAAGTCGGCGCACCGCGCGCGGGGAGCGCACCACGATACGCGCATCGTCTCGCGCGTTGGGCCCGAGCGGCAGGACCTCGCCGTTCCACAGTTCCAGGGACAGGTCGCCTTGCAGCAGTTCCGCTATATGGGCAGCCATCCGGCGCGCGGCGTGCAATCGATATTGCTCGAGGCCCATTATCGGGGATCGTTGACGGCGGTCGGACCCGCGCCCGAGCCCCTGCTCGCCACACACGCGATCCTCGCCGACACGCCGAGCCTATCAAACAAAGCCTCAGAACCCCGGCGGCGGGCGGCGCGCCGGCGCTATGCGTGGCGCTCGCGGCGCCTGTGAACGCGGCGGCCACGCCAACCCCGTATAGGGCGAGCCGTCGAGCCCCAGCATCGGACTATACGAGGGGTCATCCAACAAAACGTCTCCCCAGATCGTGCGCAAATTGTCGAGATCGCGCTGGTGTCGGTGCCGCCCAGTGAAGGCGATATCGCGACCGCGGCTGGCTGAGGTTCTGTGCATGAGCTTGGCATGGGGCGTAAAGACGACGCGCAAACCCCGCTCACGCAACCGCAGACAGAAATCGACATCGTTGAACAGCACAGGGAAACGTACACTGTCGAAACCGCCGAGTTCGTTAAAAAGACGACGGCGCGTCAACAAGCAAGCGGCGGTGACCGCGCTGCACTCGTGCGCGACGGCCAACAATTCGCCATAGCCGGGGTCGCCGTCGAAGCGCTCATCGAAGGCGTGGGTCGCGGCGAAATTCGGTCCGAGCACAACCCCGCCGTGCTGGATTCCGCCGCCCGGCCATAGCAACTGAGCGCCGACAGCTCCAACGTCACGCTCGTGAATCCGGCTCAACATTTCTTTCAGCCAACCCGGACGCGTCGCCTCCACATCGTTGTTGAGGAGCAGCAGATATTCGCCGCGCGCGATCGAAGCGCCCGCATCGACGATCCGCGAGAAGTTGAACGGGCCGCTAAAGTGACCGATGCGCACGCCGCGCGCTGCGATCGAATCGAAATATGCGTGCGTGCGTTCATCCGTCGAATCGTTGTCGACGACCACGAGTTCGTAGTCCGCGCCCGCCAATGTTTGCAGCAGCGACTCGACGCAGGGCCGCAAAAGATCGAGGCGATCTCGCGTCGGGATCACGATCGATGTCTTTCCTTCGGCCACAGTGCGAATGACATGCGCGCGAGGAAACAGATCCGCCGCGCGCGCATCCACAACCGCGGGAAGGCCCCGCGCCTCAAGATGCTGAGAGGTGGCGCGCGCCAAGCTGCTCGACGCGCGGGAAAAATCCTCGGACGGCAGACGAGCGAGAAATCCTGGCGCGTGGACCGGCGGATTGGCTTGCAGCGAGCCCGGCGCGTCCAACGCTGAATTGAAAAGCCGGTAGAAGTCTGAGGCGCCCTTCGCCAAAGCAACCCGCACATGCGCGACGCGCGACACGAAGACATGCGCGCAATAGCCCTGCTCCAGCAGGCGCTCGTAGTCGAACGCAGAGAGAGCGATCGGCCATTCCTTGCCTTGATCGTCTGTGACCTCGAGATCGCAATAGGCGAGTTGCGCGCCTGAAAAGGCGTCCAGCGCCTCGACGAGCCGTCCCAGCGCGTAAGGATGAAACACAACGCCGGCCGGCGCAAACGCGAGGATTTCACAATCGGCCGCATCGGACGCGAGATAACTCTCGAGATCTTCGCGCCGAAACGACATCGGCTCGCCGCCCTCGCCAAGAACGCCTACCACCCAATCGCAATCGATTTGCCGCTCGAGGCTCGCCAGCGAAGCATCCAGGTTCCGCTCGC
The DNA here is from genome assembly GCA_043746145.1 of Hyphomicrobiales bacterium. Classification (GTDB taxonomy): domain Bacteria; phylum Pseudomonadota; class Alphaproteobacteria; order Rhizobiales; family Beijerinckiaceae; genus Roseiarcus. The sequence goes on from JAYTRP010000322.1 coordinate 6,581, forward strand.
CGAGCAACGCGACCCCCACGCGAGAACGACGACTGGTCAAGACGGGGTCCGGCGGAAAGGCGCGCGCCCAGGCTGAAAAATCGGCAAACGGAAGCGATTGCGGGATCAGGCGATCAAATAGACCAGCGCGTTCTCGCTCGGAGGCGACCTCGGCGCGGCCCTCGAGAAAGCGCTCCAACCCCATGGGAAATGCGACAACGGCGCAGGGGCTGCCCGGCAGATCTCGCCCGGTCGCATCCACCACCCGCACGCGGCGCAGCCGGCCGTCCGCCAAGGTGATTGGAAGCGCGAGGGTGAACCCCCGCGCCACGCCGCCCGCCGCGGCGTCGCCGACATGCGACCAGAGATCGGCGCGCGCGCTCGCCACGGTCTCACCGTCGATGATGGCGCGCACGCCTTCGCTTGATCCATCGCGTAGTGGAATCCAGCCCTCGATACGTAGTCCGCCGATCCAGCGGGCCTCCCCCTCCCGGACGAGATCGGGCTCGAAGGCCTCCTCCTCGAGGTCAATCGGCGAACCCAAAGGCTCGCCTGAGTTGGCGAGTCGAACCTGCGCCAATCGCGCGCCGCTTACGACGCCCTGTTCGAGGCTGAAAACGAATCGATAGCAACCATCGCCATAGCCCGCGACGACCAGATCGGGGTCGGCGAGCGTGGCCCGCGCAATTCTCGCTGGGAATCCATCGAGTAACAGTTCGACGACGAATCGCGCGTCGAGATCAACGGGATCGAGTACGTAGCCCCCGATCTGACGTTCCGAAATCCGTTTCACCTTCGCTTCGAGGGCTCGGGCCAATGGCGATAGACTTGTTTTTGGTTTCGTTGCTCGCGTCATGTCAGAAATCAGTATCGCGAATTCAACCAAAACGCGATTCTTTCGACAACTTTTTCTTCGCAAGTCCGTGGATCCATCGATAGATCTCCACTTGCTATTGGTAAAGCGCCAAACGACCAGTCGAAATATGCTTTCGCAAGCCCGGTCGCCGCAGCGGCGTCGTCGAGATCGCCAAAGCCACCTGTTCTATCAAGCGACGTCAGCTCGGTGATCGCGTAACGCTGAACCATGTCGGGATATTCGTCCCCACCTACGCGACCGGTGACAAAGATGTTTCCGGCGGCCATCAGCCCGAGTTCATCGACCGCTTCACCGAACACGACGATTGAGACGGGCACGGGCTGCGTCGCAAGCGTGCGGGCCAGTCGCAAAAGCAAGCGATCCGTCGCTGGCGAGGGCAAAGGCAGGAGCACGCCCAGCTTTCGCTGGCCAGCAAAGTTCGGTTGTTCCTTGGCTTCCAATGCGGGCGGGCGCTCGATCGACTTCGCCCGGCCTTTAAACACGCGCTGCGCGAAAGCCTCACCCATGCGATCGAGCGAAGTGATTGAATCGGCGCGGGCGAGCGCAAGGCGGAGCCGGTCGCGTGCGGCAATATCCCTGGCGGACTCGATCGGCCGCGCTGCCGAGGCTGCGGCGCATGACGCGCAAAAATCCTCCCCGGGAATTGCGCGGCAGGGCCCCGGAAAAATAGAAAGCGCTTGACCAAGCCACTCGAGAGCGCCGCACGACAGCGCCACTATCGGAGCCGCCGCAAGTAAAGCGCGAAGCGCTGGTTCTGCCACGGCAGCGGCGTCAAACAGTTCCACACGTTGCAAGCGCAGCTTGGCGAGATAGCCAACGAGCCGATCCCGCCCCCCCGATTCGGCAAGGTCGAAACCAAGCGACTGAGGCGCCCCTCCGCCTTCTCGACGAAAGGCGACCCTCCGCCCGGAGCGATCGGTGCTGAAGACGACGACCGTTGAATGGGACGCGCTGAGTTGCGCCGCGCGTCTGTCCGCCGCGACTCTCGAGGCGCCGGCGCCACTGGCAAGCAACACGATAGCCTCGTCCGGCGGAAGCTGTTCGTCGAGCGCCGAGCGGGCCAACCGCATAGGGTCGGCTTCCAGAAACGCCGCAACTTCCAAGGGATGGCTTGGGAACCGCTCCTCCAACAATGCAGAGTTGCGCACCACGAGCGCACGCTTGCGGGCTCCAAACGACTTCGACCCTGCATGACCGACAAAGATCCCCGGCGCGCAAACGTTGCGAAAGCCGCGTTCGCTAGCCCGCAGGCAAAACTCGACGTCCTCGTAATAACCCTGCGCGTAAACCTCCGGCAGCGGTCCGACTGCGTCCAAGCAATCACGTCTGATATAAAGACAGAACCCGATGCCGTTAGGCATGTCGATCACCAAACCGCCATTGGCGAACCGCGCCTTGGAATTCAACGCCGTGATCTCCGCTTCCGATGGCAGCGGATTGGCTTTCAGAGGCACGGGATAGCTCGTGAATTCGCCGTTATTGGAGAACGGCGTGACTGTGCCGATGTCCGGAGCGGCATGCGCCGCCTCCCGCAACCGTTCAATCGCACCATCGGGAAGCAACGCATCAGCGTTGACGAGCAAAATGTCGCCCGGCCCGCAACGAGCAAGCGCGGCATTGACGGAGCACGCGAATCCGAGGTTGGCTTCGTTGCGAATGAGTTCAAAATCGCCTTTTGCAGCGGCTCCGTCGAGATAGGCTCGCAAAGGTGCGCTGGGCGATGCGTCGTCCACGACGATCAATCGGCGCGGGAGCGAGGCGCTGACCCGATTAAGCGCATCGAGGCAGTTCCGCGTGGCCTCGAAATCCTCGTAGACGGGAACAATGACGTGGATTACCGGTTCGACATCGGCGCTTGGAGTCTCCCAGCGCGGCGGCGAACCCGACCGCATCGGAATCGTCGGGGTCACCGTGCAAGCGACCTCGTCATCGAGAATCAGTTCCAAACTTGCAACCAGAGTTCCTTCGCGCAGGTCAATATCGGTCGCGTTCAGTCCTGGAGTCGCAAGGGGATGCAGGGGATCAGGATTTACAGTAAATAGCGCGTCGCCGCCGACGCCATGAGCGCGAATCTCCAGTCGAGAGCCGTCGGCCCAGCAAACCCAGCCGGAAATACTTGCTTCTACACGTTTCAGCCCGTGCGCGATTGATCGTCCCGCAGCAAACAAGGTTCGCACCGACTCAGCGCGCACTGCCTGGGAAACGCTGCTATCGGCGCTCAGGCGCTCGGCTGCTTCCACGCGAGTCGCCGTCTCGCCCCAGGAAAGCGCGGAAAGATTCATTAGGGAATCGCTTGGATCCAGTTCAATCGACCTCGACAGATCGCGGCGCGCATCAGCGAGACGACCAGCGGCCTGATGGACCAGCGCGCGCACAAACAAATCGCGCGCCGAGGGGACGATGAGCCGGCACCGCCGATCAATAAACCGCAGCGCGAGTTCGGCGTCGTTTCGAGCCAGATGATCGGTGGCAAGCCGTGTTAGCGAGTCCATATGACGCGCAGCATCAAAGAATGACGCCTCTTCCTGCGCCGCAATTTCAAAACTCAATGGCGTTGCCTCTGAACAACTTCAACGCCATGGCTTTCGCAGCTATTCGACGCCGTAGCGCGCGTAGTTGCTTAACGCCGTGACTTTGGAAATTTGCGGCGTTGCGTCTTTGTCACGCAACGCGGCGAATGCGCGGCATTCGCTTTAACGCAACCGCCTTGGATGCGAAACCACGCGATGGCGTTATAAATCGAGCTTGAGTGCAAGTGTTGATCGGCGCCTGTATATTAAGATAAACTTCTAATTACGCTGGGAACGATTTGAGCATAGTGACGAAAAAAAACCTCGCATTGCACAACTTTAACGGTTGCAGTTCTGATGAGATCGATGTTAACGTTGCGTAACGTTGACGTGCTGAGGCCGAGTTGGGTCACGCTGGCAATGCTGTCGTTGGGGTGGGGAATTGTTTGAAACTGGCGAGAAGTTTGAGCGGACATCTACGTTGTCCGTCGCTCGAGGGCTGCATGCGTTTCGCTATGTGAGCTTTCAAAACGGTGCGGCGCCCGCGATAGCAAAAGTGTCCCCGACTTCATTGGGGGGTAGCCTTGAAATAATTTCGATGCCCGGTCGTGTGTCCGGCTCCCTCATAAAGCCGGGTGATTGCCTGGTTCTTCGCGCCGAGGTTCAGACGGAAGTTTTGGTTGGACTGAATCGTGGCTCGCCCGATGGATCGCTTGAGGCGTCTTTTCGCCTCGAACCAATAGCTTTGTCCGAAGACGTGGCTCCGCCTGTAATCGTGGAGCCACAGCAGGAAATCCGCGGCGTGACGTTTGTGGCTCACGTTGCGAATCGCGGCGACGTAACCTTTGGGGAAAATCAATGGGCCGGTGGTCCTGATGCTCCCGGCGTGATCGAAGGTTTGGAACTCGTAGCGGGCGGATCGAGGCTCGAAATGCAGGTGATGGTGGGAAGCCGCCCGCCTCGCTGGACGGGTTGGGTTGAGGCGGGCGAGTTTGCTGGCACACGTGGGCGGCGCATTCCTCTGTCTGGCATCCGGCTGAAGCTTCATGCGGATGTATCCGCCGAATTTGAAATCGAGGCGGAGGCTTTGTTTCTCGGGTCTCTGGTCACTGCAAAGATCGGTCGCGAGGTCGAGTTTCTGAGTCCTTCTGGAATTGATCCGTTGGTTGGACTGAAACTTTCCGTCAAGCGGGTACAAAACGTCCTGAATGTAAGGGCCGGCGAAAACGCCTCGCCTGTTCGCGATCGGGAGCCGCGAGTTCGCGTCTTTCGAGCTTCCACCGCACGCTGAGATCAACGACACCTGTTTATAATTTGTGGAATTTGAAATTATGGCTACTTACGACCTCAGTCAAAGCAGCTTGCTTACGCTGCTCAACAGCACGGTGCAGTCCGAGACCGAAAATGCGCTGCTTGCAGCGCTCTCCGGCGCGGGTCTCTTTCCCGGCGCGCAGAGTTCCATCCCGGTAGACACTTACATTGGGCCTTCGGGAGGCGCGTCTTCTGGAAACAATCCCGAGACGACGAGCGCTACGGCGAAATTCGATTTCCTTGTACTTCCGACATCAACTGTCGACCCAACGGTGGTCTATACCAATCCATCGACTCAGTCGTCCATGACAGCGCTGAGCAAGGTGTTTTTTACGACCCCAGGTAACGTCGTGGTTGGCGTTGGCGATCAGAACATCAAGTTTATTGACTCGGGCGCCGGTGGCGACACGGTCGTTGGCGGCGTCGGGACGCAAGTCTTGTTGTCGACCTCGCTTGCGGGCAACGTTCTCATGGGCGGCACGGGACCGAGCACCCTCACCGGCGGCGCTGGCTTTGACACTTTGATCGGCGGAGGCGAGAGCAAGGTTTTTGCTGGCGGCGGCAATCAAGTACTGAAAGGTGGCGTGCTCTCGAGCGCGCATGACTCGCTATTCGGCGGGGCTGGCGCCGACACTTTGTCGGTAACGAATGGTAGCAACCATTTGACAGGCGGCTCTGGCTTTAACACGCTGTTCGGCGGAACCGGCGCAGATACGTTGATCGGTAGCGGAACAAGCAGTCTCGTCGCAGGTACGGGCAACAACGTTCTTTATAGCTCTACAAAACAAACGGGCCACGATACGCTGTTTGGCGGCGCGGGCTCCGACAAGTTGACGGCCATTGCTGGCGCAAATAGCCTGACCGGCGGCGCTGGCTTGAATAAGCTCTTCGCCGGTACCGGTCACGACACCCTTGTTGGTGGAACTGGCCTGACCACTATGAACTTAAGCAAGCACGGCGCTACCTCGGTTTTGGGCGGCGCGGGCGGCGAGCATGTGAACATTGGGCTCACGGGGGCCGACACTATTAACTTGACCGGCGGTGTCGGCAAGATGGTGATCAACTCAAGCGAGACCTCCGTTGGCATGACGAACTCTAACGCAAGCAAAGGTGGCGCCCATACGTTGACCTTCGCCGATGGGCAGGTTCTGCAAATTACCGATGCCAATTCTAACGTCGTGATCAACTTTATTGGCGGCGGGCCAACGACGCACGTCTGATTACTACCGAGTCATCTTTGATTTGCACGAGAGCCGTAGGGCCCTCGTGCATTTCTTTTTGGAGCGCCGCTGATGTTACAGTCGGAAATGGCGTTAAGGTTTAATGCATTTGCCGCAGTGAGAGGCGCTGTTGCGTGGTCGAATTTGTGAATATCCTGTTTGTTCACAATAACTTCCCCGCGCAGTTCCGGCATATGGTTGTTCGACTGCGCGAGAATACGGGATATCGTCTGGCGGCGATCGGGTCGGAGACAGCAACCTCCATGCAAGGCGTGGATCTTCGCCGATATTTCACCCCGGATTCGGAGCCGTCGAGTCATGCGTTCGCGCGTCGATTCGATGCTGAATGCCGGCGCGCGGAGCAAGTGATGTTCGCCGCCGGCGCGCTTTCCGCTGACGGGTTTGTTCCCGATCTGATTGTTGCTCATTGTGGTTGGGGCGAAACGCTGCCCCTCAAGTCTGTTTTTCCCAAGGCGCGCTTTGCGGTCTATTGCGAGTTTTTTTATCGTCCGGGAGGACAAGATGTTGATTTTGAGCCAGAACTTTCGCGCTTCGGGGTCGACGGTCTCGCCGCTTTGAATTGCAAGAACGCGAGCACGCTGATTGCATTGGCCGAATGCGACGTTGGCTTCTCGCCGACTCATTGGCAGAAATCAACTTATCCCGCAGTGTTTCACGATAAGATCCGCGTCGTCCATGAAGGGGTGGATACGAGTTGGATTCGGCCGGATCCCACCGCAAAATTCACATTGCCAGGGGGCCATCGTCTGACCCGAGACGATGAAGTTGTCACATTTGCAGCGCGCAGCCTCGAACCCATGCGCGGCTTTCACAAATTCCTGAGCGCGGTTCCCGAAATCCTCGAACGACGCCCACGCGCTGAAATTATCATCGTCGGCGGCGAGCAGCCGTCCTATGGACCCGGCGCGCCAGATGGCGGCGATTGGAAGACCTTCTGTTTGCAACAGGCGCTTCCGCGCCTCGATCTGGCGCGCGTGCACTTTCTGGACCGGTTGCCGCACGATCGCCTGCTCGCGCTAATGAGAATCTCATCGGCGCATGTGTATCTGACTTACCCCTTCGTACTTTCCTGGTCGCTGATTGAAGCAATGGCGGCGAGTTGTACGATTATTGCTTCCGACACGGCCCCGGTTCAGGAGGTAATCGTCGACGGTGAGACAGGTCTGCTCGTTCCGTTTCATGACGCCGACGCGATCGCCAGCGCCGTCGTGCGCGTTCTTGAAGACCCGCAACGTTATGCCCCACTTGGCGAAGCGGCGCGACGCTTTGCCGTTGCGCGTTTCGAAGTCAAGGTTTGTGTCGACCAGGCGTTGGAAGCGCTTGGCATCGGTGTCGCCGATGGCGATGAAATACACCTCGATGGCGATGAAACGCGGCGCCTTGTTCTTGCCGCGGTACTTCAGTAACGCTAGAGCGGGCAGTTATTTGATTGAATTCGCCGGCTTTTTTGGGCGACTTCATTGTCCTGACGGATAGTTACGCATGACGAAACTTTTGCCGAACCCAGACGCGCAGCGATCAACTTCGCTCTTGCCTTGCCTCGCCATTGCGGCGCGGCGGCATGAAATGAACTTGACCGTCACGCAACTCATTCAGGACAATTTTCTCCCCAACGACAACGTGACGTCGAAAGAACTCGTGCTTTGCGCGATCCAATCCGGCCTTAAAGCCAAGATCGTCAACCTTGGCTGGCGCGACCTAGTTCATTTGCAGAAAGCCTTGCCGGTGATCGTCCGCCTGAAGAACGGTGACGCCATGGTGCTGATCGCTGTGAACGGCGACGACAAAATACCCTCTGTCGCTCTGCAAGACCCGGCGACGGACGACGGCCTGCTGATCAATCTCGACCAGTCGCGATTCGAGCAAGCCTGGACCGGAGAAGCCATTCTGCTGCGTCGCGACTACGCGGTCACTAACGAAGAAAAGCCATTCGGCATCGGGCTGATAACATCGCTGATATTTCGTGAACGCAAGATGCTGCGCGATCTCGTGCTATGCGCGCTGGCGCTCAGCATTTTTGGTCTTGCGCCAATTTTATTCTATCGCCTGATGACGGACAAAGTCCTTAACTACAAAGCTTTGAACACCTACACAGTCCTATGTATAGGCATGCTCACGCTTGTCATGTTTGAGGCCGTGTTCACTTACCTTCGGCAATATATGGTGCTGGTGGTCTCGGCGCGCGTCGATGCTCGCATGTCGGAGTATCTGTTCGATCGACTGTTGCGGTTACCAACCGACTTCTTTGAGCGCACACAGGTCGGGAAGATCGCGCATGACATGCGAGAAGCCGACAAGATCCGAACTTTTCTAGTTCAACAGGCGTTTGGCACTGTGTTGGACTCGCTCACGTTATTTGTATTCCTACCCGTTATGTTTGCTT
>JAYTRP010000323.1:0-5006 GCA_043746145.1 Hyphomicrobiales bacterium
CTGGTGACCACCCAGGCCGCCTGGTCCGGGCCGACTGCCAGGCCGCCCGAGATATAGCGGAGCGCAACGTTTGCAATCGTGGTGTCGAGCACTTCCATAAAGGTCACCACCGCTACAAGAACGGCGATAGCCCAAGGATTTACCCCATTTACTTCGCTGGGCGCTTTCGCGGCGGCATTATCGGGCATGAAGCCTCAGAGGGGACGCGCGCGGCGTTGCGCACCGCACAACGCTCAGAGGTGTGAAGGGTTCCTGTGGGCTGCGGGGCGCAAGGCCGCGAACCTTCCTTCTCCCTCCCCCCGTGTGGGGAGGGCCGGAGTGGGGGTCGCCGCGACACCTTCGACTCCCCGTCGTCCAAGCGGAACCGACCCTCCACCCTAACCCTCCCCCACTAAGGGGGGGAGGTGAGGCGAACGTGCTAATCTCGCTCGACCATTCTGAGAACTCCTCGCAACTCAGCGAGGCCCTTCAGACGACCGATGTAGGAATAGCCAGGGTTCGTCTTGCGATTGATATCGTCGGCAAGCAGATGTCCGTGATCGGGGCGAAACGGGATCGCACGCCGTCGCCGGCCTCCTGGCGCCGCGCGTTCCTCGCTTACCAGCGCGCGGATCACCTCGACCATGTCCGTGTCGCCGTCGAGATGTTCGGCCTCGTGGAACGACCCGTCAGCTTCACGCGACACATTGCGCAAATGCGCAAAGTATATGCGAGGCGCGAATTCCCGCGTCATTGCGACGACATCGTTGTCGGCGCGGGCTCCATAGGAGCCGACGCACATCGTGAGCCCGTTGGCGGCGATGTCGGAGGCGCCCAGCACGGCACGCGCGTCATCCGCGGTGGAGACCACGCGCGGTAGGCCGAACAGTGAAAACGGGGGGTCATCAGGATGGATCGCCAGCAGGATTCCGCAATCCTGTGCGACAGCGGCGATTTCGCGAACGAAATCGCGCAATGCGGCCTGCAGATCAGCGGCCGTGGCGCCGTCGAACATCGCAAGCCGGTCGCGAAGCGTCCCGCGCGTGAATGTCTCGGCGCCGCCGGGCAGACCGGCGATGATGTTGGCCTCCAGCGTAGCAATATCGCTTTCCGACAGCCCGGTGAATTTTGCTTGCGCGGCCAATAAACATGCCGGATGCTGGGCCTCTGCGCCCTTGCGCTTCAGCACGAAAGCGTCGTAGGCGGCGAAATCGGTCCAGTCGAACCGGAGCGCTAAGCCGCCGCTGGCGACGGGATAGGCCAGATCGGTGCGCGTCCAGTCGACCACCGGCATGAAATTGTAGCAGACCACCGGCACCCCCGCGTGGCCGAGTGCGGCGAGTGAGTCTTTCCAGGCGTCGATGTAGGGCCGGGCTTTCGCGCCGCCGAGCTTGATCGCGTCGTGCACCGGGATCGACTCGCAAACGCTCCAGGTCAAACCGGATCGCTCGATCAGGGCCTTGCGGTCGAGGATGTCGGCGACAGGCCAGCGCACACCGGGAGGTGCCGCATGCAGCGCCGTGACCACCCCTGTCGCGCCAGCCTGTCTGACATGGGCGAGCGATATAGGATCGTCGGGGCCGAACCAGCGCCAGGTCTGCTCCATTTTCGCGCTCCTCCCACCAGACTTTGCGCTACGTACCGCCCTCGCGCAGTCGCTCACGTATCGCGCCTAGCATACCGAGTGTGTGAATTTCCGCCAACGCTGCTTCTAGTTCGACCGCCAGACCTGCATTGCGGCTTAGATCTGCAAAAACCGCGCGTCTGCCCAAATACGCGCGAACGACCTCGTGCGTTGGCGCAAAGGCGGCGTCCGGCCGATTGGCCCAGGCCTCGATCGGCGGATCGCTTATCGGCAGCGCGTGGCCGGCCTCGTCGACGCTGCCGCAAGAGCGCATCCAGACCGCGAGTGCGAACACGAGCGCGTCGTTCGGCGCCCCCTGCTCGCGCAACTCCCGCAGCGGCGCCACAATGCGTTGCGGCAGTTTCAGCGAGGCGTCAGTCGCGATCTGCGCGAGGCGGTGACGCAGCGCCGTATTGCCAAATCGTTCAAGCAATTCCTGCGTGTAGGCTCCGACGTCGATCGAGGCGTCGAGCGTGCGCGCCGTTTGCCGCCAGTAAGCCGCGATGAAGCGGCGGATGTCGGGATTGGCGATCGCCTCCGCCACCGTTTCAAGCCCGGCAAGCCGGCCGATCGCGGCAATCGTGCTGTGAGCGCCGTTGAGCAGCCGCAGTTTCATCTTTTCATAGGGCGCGACGTCGGCGACGAATTGCACGCCGGAACGCTCGAAGCCGGGGCGCCCGAGAGAAAAGCGATCCTCGATCACCCATTGAAAAAACGGCTCGGTCACGACGAGGCCGCGATCCTCGACGCCAAGCTTTTGCGAGAACTCCACCCGGTCGCCAGGCGTCGTCGCCGGCACGATCCGATCGACCATGCAGACGGGAACGCTAACCTCTCCGGCGATATAGCGCGCCAGTTCGTCGTCGCGCCGCTCGGCGAATTGGATCAGCACGCGCCGCAACAGCCGCCCATTATCGGGAAGATTATCGCAGGACAGGATAGTGAAAGGAGCGACGCCCGCGCTTCGCCGCCGCGCCAGCGCCTCGCAAAGAAACCCGAGCGCGGAATGCGGCTTTTGCGGGTTGGCCAGATCGTGCGCAACTAGCGGGTCGTCCATGCGCAGTGCGCCAGACGCGATGTCGGCGAGATAACCTTTTTCGGTGATCGTCAGCGTTACGAGCCGCGTCGCCGGATTAGCCAGCCAAAGCAGCAGCGTTTCCCGCTCTTCGGTCGCCAAAAGCGCCTCGCGAATCGCGCCAATCACGCGGATACGTTCGTTGCCTGCCTCGCGGGTCGCAAGCGCGTACAGGCCATCCTGGGGACCGATCGCGTCGCGCGCGTCGGGGTGGCGCAACGAGGCGGCGCAGACGCCCCAGCCAAGCTCGCCGGCGCCAAGCGCGTCGTCGATCGCCAGCGCCTGATGGGCGCGGAAGAAGGCGCCCAGGCCGAGATGGACGATGCCGATCTTGACGGCGTCCCGATCGTAGCGGGGGACCGCCACGGAGCGCGGCAGGCCGGAAAGATTGGCGTTCGACAGGCGAGGAAGCACGGCGGCGTCCTATTTCGGCGTGTCGCGTTTTGTCGCACGCGGGCGATTCGAGATCAATCCGTAGGCGCCGCGCGAGGCCATTGCGGCGGCGGGCGCGATCATGTTGGATGGGCGCAAAGATACGTCGGGAGGAGATCATGAACACGTCCATCGCCTTGGCGACGGTCGCGCTGTGCGCCTTGGCGCCGGCGCGCGCCGCGCCAGCGGGGCCCGCCCCCGACGAGATCGCGGCGCGCGCAAAGCCGATCGTCTGCGCGACTCTCACGACCGAAATCCTAGGAGTTTCCGGGCTGACGATCGCCTCGGCCAAGCCTGCCGCAGCCGACAAGGGCCTGCCCGAGGCATGCGTCGTCTACGGCATCGTCGACCCTCGCGTCGGCGCCGACTGCAAATCCTACGCATTGCGCTTTGAAATGCGCCTGCCGCTCGTCTGGAATGGCCGCTTCCGAATGGGAATTCATGACGCCGCCTGACGCAGACCATCCCAGGCTCGAAAAGCTTAGAGTCTTCGGGCAGAAGCTGATCCTCTACCACGGCCAGAGCGATGCGGTGTTCGCTATCGACGCCAGCGCGCGCTGGATCGAAAAGCTGCACGACAATGTCGCCGATGCCGACGATTCGGCGCGCCTGTTCGCGGCGCCGGGCATGAACATTGCTGCAAGGGACCGTCGACTGACAATTTCGACATGTTATCGGCGATTATTGGCTGGGCCGAGCAGGGAAAAGCGCCCGACGTTGTGATCGCGGGCGTGTCCCCAGCCAACAAGGAGGTTCCCACTGACTGGAGCCCCGAACGTACACGCCCGCGGCGCCCCGGGCCGAAAATCGCTCGCTACATCGACGGCGACAAGGAAAAGGCGGAGAGCCTCGCCTGTCGGTGAAGATCGCGATCAAGGCGCGGCGGGACGCTCTCCCGATGCCGGCAAATCGCGGGCTGAGCGCGCATGTCCCCAAGCCGACGCCCCGGTCATGGCGGCGAACCAGCCCCAAGCCGATCCTCCCCGGCGCAAAAGCTGAAATGCGAACGGCTCCGTCAACGCGCAGGCCAGCGCGAGGCCGAGGCTGTGGCGAAGCCCAGTCCAGCGGCGATAAACCTCGACGGAAGCGACGGCGAAGGCGAGATCGAGCCCGATCTTGGCGATGGCGATCCCCGAGGCGGGCAGCAACGCATTCCAGCGGCCGGTCACGATGAAGCCGATCAGCAGCCCGCTGGAAGCGAGCGCATAGAACGGCTGCACCGTGTCGAGCGTTTTGATCGGCATCATCGCAAGACCAAACGCGCGAAACCGCGGCGCCGCGATGATGTCGCGGTTCGAGTAATGTGTGTGCAGAAATCCCGCGAACCAGCGACGCCGCTGTCGCAAGAAGGGAATGATTTGCGCCGGCGCATCCGTGGTCGCGCAGGCGCCGGGAATGATGCGCATGCGCCATCCCAGGCCCCGATCGACCGAGAGACGGCGCAACCGGTGGATCAGTTCGTAATCCTCGGTCAGGCTCACGGGATCAAAGCCCCCGACCGCGACCACCGCCTCGCGCCGGAATGCCGCGAAGGCGCCGGAAACCAGCACAAGGCAGTCGAAGCGCGACCAGGCAAATCGATCCAGGAAATTGCGAATGTATTCATAGGTTTGATATGCTTGCAGCGTCCGCCCGATCGCAGTGTTTTCGCAAACCGGCGTGAGCACCCCGCCGCCCACGGCGAGATGAGGATCGGCGGCAAAGGCCCTGCGGATCGCGCCGATCGCGTCGGGCGCAAGCAGCGTGTCCGCATCGACCGTGATCGCGACATCGGTCGTAATCCTCTCCAGCGCGGCGTTAAGCGCATTTGCCTTGCCCCTGTGCGGAACGCGCATCCAATGCAGGCCATCTGCGCTGGGCGCATCGGGCTTTAAGGCGTATCGCGCTTCGAGCATG
>JAYTRP010000324.1:0-5004 GCA_043746145.1 Hyphomicrobiales bacterium
CTTGGCCTGGCGCAACGGCTGGATAAACGACTCGTAGCCAATCCGATTAAGTTTGCCCGCGACCGATTCGATGCTGATATCCGCGGCCATGTCTATCTCCTGCTAGTTCGCATTGTCGGCTTGACGCGCGTGCGCAAGGCGGCTCACAACATGAAAACGGGCGTCCGTTCGGAGCGTCTCGTCAGATTTGGACCAATTCGGCGCCATCCAGGTCGTCCAACCAAGTTTGGCGCCGAGCCCTAGACGCGCTGCCGTGACTTCGCCGGCGGGAATGGCAAGCTCCATGTCCCAATCGTATTCTTCGCCAATGTAAAGGTAGACGGCGTCGGCTATTTCGCGCGCCAGCGGGGCGCCGGGCAGAAAACACTCGTAATGGGTGATGTTGCGAGCAAACACGCGAACGCGAAACTTGTCGCTCACACTGAAGACGCTGGCGCCCAGCACGCAATCGTCGCCGAGCCGGCTCTGCGCGGCCCCTAGCCGAGTGCGTTCATGGGGATCGAGCGTCAACCAGGAGCCGACGAATTCCTCGATCTCCACGCGCGTCGACATCAACCCGCTGAGAAAGCCGCGTAGCCGCGAGACGCTTTTTACGCGAGGCCCGAGCAAGCCGGCGTATTCCAGTTTGGCAAAATCCGGCAGCGAGTCCACGTTGCGAAACGCCGGCGCGCTCACCCCAATCATCGACCCAATATAGGCGTGAAATCGATCCTCTTTCGGGCGATCGTTCTGCGCGATCGGCCGCGCGTCAGACCAGGCGCGAAAGAACAGGGCGAGAAACCGCCGTTGGAATATGTCGGCAAAGCGCACGAACGCGTCGTCGCGTTCACGAAGCCAAGTGTAGGCTTCAGCGGTCGACGTAAGCGGCAAAGCGCCCTGTGGCCCGAACATCCCGAGAAAGCGCGCCGTCAGCCGCAGCCGACCCGACGGTTCCAGCGCAACCTCTTCAAGCGTGGAGGCCGGAAATTCCATGTAGGGATTTTGCGTGAGCGACACAAATTCGTCCGCCAACGTCGCCGACTCGCCTAGCCGCGGCTTACCGGGATTCTCACGCTCGAACCGCCGCAACACGCTCAGCAGGTCGAACCGCCAAGGCTCCTCGATGAGCTCCTCGCGAAACTTCATAGGACGCCCCTGAGACCCAGCCGCGGCGGCCATCGCATGATTTCGCCGCGCTCTACAGTGCGGATTACGGTTTGGGTAAAATGGTTGATCGCAACATATTCGGCGAGAAACCGATCCAGAACCGCTCCAAGAAGAAAAGCGCCCGATCCCTCGAACGCTTTGTCATCGAGCAACACTGTGACCTCCAGACCACGCGCCGCCGCCGCGCCCTGCGCCTGCCGAACGCGGCGCACGATGGATTTGATGTCGACGCTGCGCACGCCGCGGATTTTGCGATCCGTCGCCGAATCGGTCTGGTCCGAGAACAGCACCAGCGTTTCGCGCAGAGCCTTAGCTCCGTCGCCAGCGGCCCGACCTGCCAACCCAAGGTGATTGAGCCCGAGCATGCTTACAAGCCGCCAAGCGACGTCCCCGAGCGAGCCGCCGTCCGTTTTGCCAACCATGGGCGTGAGCACCGGCTCGCGCGGTTTTGTCGGTCCGGCGATGCACCGGACTTCAAGATCCACGTCGTCCAGAAAACGGAAGTCCGCGCCGCCCTCGCCGACAGGCAAATGCTCTGTCAAATGACGGTTGCTGCACAGCGCATGAACACTGAGTTCCGCCACACGGGTGATTTCTTCGGGGTCGGAGCGCTCGCCCAGGGAGAGGAACACGTCCGTGCCGGTGTAGTCGGATTTCTGCCCGTACTTCTTTTCTTCAAGCGTACGGCGGCGCGGCAGGCGTCGAACAGTATAGCATAGCCCTGTCGCACTGCGCGCCGCCGACGCGGAATAGAGCGGCTCGACGGGAACCTTCTGCGGCGCGCCGGGAATATGGGCGAACACGCTCACGATGCGGTTGGTTTCAAAATCTAGCCAGCGGCTGCGATCAGGCACGAGCGGATATTCGTGCTGATTGCTTTTGACGGGAATTCGATCGAGCGTTTTTTCAAACAGATTGACGGCCGGGGCGGCGAAGAGCGCAAACATCTCCTTGCGCACAGCCGTCGCGAGCCGCGGGTTGACCTCATCGAACGCCATTACGATGTCGATGGTTTTTGCGGTGAGCCTCGGGGCGATAGCTCCCAGGCCGGTCAAATCGAAACCAAGAAATCGTTGCGGAAAAGCAAAATAGTCGCGCAGGAAATCGAATCCGCGAAACACGCGCTTGTCGTTTGGTATAAGCGTCTCGTCCTCTTCGAACCCGATCTGCTGGACCATGCCCTCGACGCCGCGTGCTACTACAGGATCGCCGAAAGCGTCGAGGACCCGGAAATAGACGCCACGACAATGCGCGAAGATCTGCTCGTAAAGTGCGATCGCATCCGACTCCTGGCCGAGCAGATGAAACCGTAGCGATTTGACCCGACAGGAGGAAAAGCGCAGTTCGGGTCGCGCGTGCGCTTCCTTGTCGTCGGGCTCGTCCTCGTCGCGCGCAGCGCTGCGAACCGTCAGTTGTAACCGTAGCGAAGCGGCGCATTCCACGGCGGCCCCTGGCATCAAGGCTTGAAGCGGCGCCGGGCTGGTGAAATATTCCGCCTTCGTGATTTCAAATGGCCAGAGAGTCAGGGGCGCGGCGAGTCTGAAGCGGCACGCGATGTTGCGCTCAAGCTCGCGATAGGTGGCGTCGAAATAAGCCCCGCGTGGAATAGTGCGACCCTCGCGAAGGGCTGGCTCGCCAAACTTTGGCTGGGCCTGCGCCAGCAGAAAAGAGGGCGTCGGCGAGAGATAATGCGGCGCTATCTGATCGAGCAGATTGGTTGTAAAATCCGAGAACTCGTGCTTGATCTTCAACTGAACCCGCGCGGCCAGGAAGGCGGCGCCTTGGAGCAGGCCAGTGATCATGGGGTCGGCGCCCTCGCCGATCAACCCACCGAGGCGCTCGGCGATGCCGGGGTACTCGCGGGCAAATTCCCCCGCTTGCTCGCGCAGCACCGTCAGCTCACGTTCGTAGGTCAGAAGAAATTCGCGGTCCATAACTTAGGTTCGGTCCATGACTTACGCCCAATCCGGTGATTTAAGCTTAATCTCGTGACTTAAGCTCGATCCAGTTTTATTTTGCCGGACTCGAGTTCGATCTCGGCGACAAACTCGATAGGCATATTGACGGGATGCGCGCGAAGCTCCGCCTTTACGATGAAGCGCAGTCTCAGCTCGCCGTCTCCGACGGAATAATCACGCGAAGCCTTGATTGATCCGCGCGCCAAGCGGGGCTCGAAATCGCCAAGCGAGCTCTCGAGTTCGCGAGCGATTTCGACCAGCCCGTTCTCGTCGATGGTTCGCCAGGATAGATCGGGAAAGCCATAATTGAGGATCGACCGACGCACCTCGGGCGTATCGGAGAGGTCCTCGGCGGCGTTGAAATTGGTTGTGTTGAAGAGATCGAGAATGTCGTGGGTGACTTCGCGACGCAACACCGCGTCAGAGATGGTTGCGCGCGTCGTAACGCGTCGCGTCGCGATCACCCTTTCGCCCGCCTCGTCGCGCAGATCCAGCGATTGCCGTGCATCGCGCTTCTCGTGAGCCGCGCGGAACGCGTACATCAACGGGGGCGCCAGACGGTCGCTCTTTTTCACGGACATGGCACGGTCCCCTTGAGTTGAACGGCGCCTCCGAGCCCCGGATCGGCCAGTTGCGATTTGAACCGTAATTTCAAGTCCTGTCCACTACTCAGGACGCTTTATTGGTCTTCACGTCGTAGCTCTTAGTAATCGCAGCGTCGGCTGCGCCAAGCTTCGTTTGCGGCTTGTAGGTGTACTCGACTTTGGAGAAAGTTAGCGAAACGCTCTCAATGCCGATCTCGCCGTCGCTATGCGTGGCCTTCGAATAGGAGGAGACGAACACGTTCGACAATTTGATTGTTTCGTATTCCAACGGATTGTCGCCGCCTGCCTTGCGTACGGTGACCGTCGCTGTCGAGATGGGTCGGCCCGTGCAGCAAGATATGAACACGTTGGGCGAGGACCTGTTCACCTTCATGGTGAAGTGCATGTCGTTGACCATCGCTTTACCCTGTCCAGCGCCCCCACCGGCGCCGGCGTTGACGACGCCCATGCTGTAGGAATCGATTTGGATTTCGTTTTTGTGGACTTCGTCCTGCGACTCGCCGTCGATGCCGTCGAGCTTGAGAAATATGTCGCACTTCGCCATGAACTTGCTCTTCGATTGTGGTTTTCGGGCGGGGCGGAAATAACCGTAGCTACGAATGGCTCACTCCGTTGGACGCCCCGCTCCGTAGCGCGGGCCGAACGGAAGCGTGGAGCGCTCCGCGACATGTGCGGCAAACGACGGGTAGGACGACGCATTGTGCACGGCGCGCTCCGCCGTTAGCGCCGCATACTCCGGCCCCCATTCATAGGTGTCGAAATTTGCGCGCGGATCGACGAAGTGAATGGGCTCGTGAAACACCATGGCCGCTCGACATAAGGGCCCGAACCCGGCTCCGGCCCAGTCATAGCCCGGCTTCCGGCCACGCAGGGGGTGGAACAACGCCGACCAAAACATCCGACGCGGCGAGGTCTGAATCGTGTAACCGGGGGCTTCTTTCACGGCGCTGGCGGCGAAGTCGATATGCATCTGCCTGCGACCGACCGAATGAAAGTTTCGACCGCTAGAAATCTCCACCAGGTCCGCAACGAAGTTGGTCCGAATGATCGCAAGCAGGCTTGTGGCGTCGGCCTGGGACGTGTCGCCCGCTATGTGAAAATGCGCGGCAAGGGCGGTCTCGACGATCGGGTCGAAGTCGGCGACGGCGCCGGTTTGAGTGACATGTTTGATCAGCCCCTCTATGGCGTTGAGGCCGGACATTCCCCAAAGCGAGGCCCTCGGCGCATCTTGACGCGCTTGTGTCGCAGGGTCGGGATCCGGCTCGGGAACCATCCGCGCGGTGGGACCTATCGCT
>JAYTRP010000325.1:0-1508 GCA_043746145.1 Hyphomicrobiales bacterium
TGGTTGCTCATTGCGCAGCGGGCGCGTTGGTGGAGAAAGCCTTGAGACCAACACTCAACAATCGTTTCACGACCCTGCTCTTCGATTGAGCCTCGATCAGGCGTTGGTTTGTCGCGCGCGCCAATGCGCGTTGGCCTTGAAATATTCGGTGACTTTCTGCTCTGCGACACATCGGCGTATTTCGCGCTCATATCGTAAAAGTTTGCTTCGTGCGGATGCGGGTCCCCGTCGCCAACAGCCTCGCGCGCAACCAACGTAATGAAGCCATGGCGCACGCTGTCGACACAAGTCGCCCGCACGCAACCCGACGTCGTGACGCCCGTGAGAATGAGCGTGTCTACGCCAGCGCTCGTCGACGAAGCAGCGAGGCTGGCGCCAAAAAAACGAACTCGGATATTGTTTGGTGATGAGGTATTCGTCATCGTAGGGTGCTAGGCCCTTTGCAAACGCCTGCGTCGCCTCGCCCTCGATAAAGCAGAAGAGCGGCGGCGCTTTGCGGAAAAATATGCCGCCGTCCGCGCCGCCCTCGCGATATCGCACCTCGGTGAGGATTACCGGAATCCCCTGCGCGCGCGATTTCCCGCAGTCGCAGCGCCGAATTTAGCGCCATACGGCAACAGTCGCCGCCAAACAACCGCGCTGCCGGATCGAAATAGGCCTGAGCGAAATCAATCAGGATCAACGCCGGTCTACGTCCCCAGACCTGCTGGGTGTGATAGCCCGCGCGAGCATAGTTGGAGTCCAGCGCTTCTTCCAGCTCGGTCGTCATTGCCATGCTCCCTATTTCGTCGCCGCACGATAGGTTGACGCGAATTTGGGTTCGCTCGGCGGTTCGAACCCGGTTTCGGCTTTGCAGCGGGCGCGCAATTGGGCGCTCGACTTGAAGCTGCGGTCGAACCCGAGGGCAAGTCGCCGGGCACGATGTTGACGTCGGTGACTGGCGCCGCTTCAATCGATGCCGAGACGACATTCCTTTGAGGCGCGATATGTTCGACCTGCGACTGGAAAAGGCCAAGCCGTGGCGAATTTGTGTTCGCGGCGGATCAGATCATAGGGCGACGCCATGCCGTACGCTCTCCGTAGTACAAAATTCTATACCCTCTAAGCCGGTTCAGCGTCGAGGGCCTGCTGGATTTCCGCCCCAACGTCGGCGCCTCCGCAGCCCTCTGGTCCGCATTCCTCGAAGCCCTAAAAGCTCCCGCGCGTCCTGCAAAGTCGCTGCTTTCACGGGACGCGTCGAGCCGCTGCGACGTGGCTGTCCCGACTACAAGGCCGGCTCGCACGCTCGACGAGTGTGTAGCCGCAAATCACCCTGCTCGCCCGGATCCGCAGATTAAGTTGCGCACCGCGCCCACCCATGTTAAGCGCCGCCTCGACCACGCGAGAGACATCCTCGCTCCCTCGCGGCCCGGAGAGGTGGCAGAGTGGTCGATCGCGCCGCACTCGAAATGCGGAGTACGCGCAAGCGTACCGGGGGTTCGAATCCCTCCCTCTCCGCCACGAAGTAA
>JAYTRP010000326.1:0-4992 GCA_043746145.1 Hyphomicrobiales bacterium
TCAAGCGTATCGCGGCAGGTTTCGCTGTTCCAGCGCACGGCTTGAAGACGTCCCGCCATGCAGTTTAGAGCTAGTCTAAACTACTGAAATGTCTTTGACAATTTGCTATCACGATGGTTTTCCTATGCCGCTCGGTGGGCGTTTAAACCAGCCGGCCTTTAGCCTATCGATTCCAGAGGAAGCATGACGCATCACGCCCGACGTTTCGCTGCGGACGCCGAGGTTTACGCCTATGCACTGGCCATAACGGCCTTTCGATGCGCCATGGCTGAGACCACGGTGGGGTGCGAGGATTTTCGAATTGGAGGATGGGAAGCGCTTGAACGCGTTGCGCCGCCTGGGGAAGCTGTCACTCTGTTTGAACATTTCTTCGGGTTCGTCCGCGTGCTCCGCGCCACAGCGCAGGGACCGCTATTATGGCGGCCCGTGGCTTGCGCACATCCTTGCCGCGACGAGCGGCTCGCGATCGGCATGATCGACGCGGCACAACGGGCTGACGTCGTCAGCCTGCTTGCCGCAGCCTCGCAATTGCTCGGGGTGGACGGACTCGGCGATGCGTTGCAAGCGGCTCAACTGCTCGCGACGTTTCTCGCTCGGCGAGGAATATTCTTATGCGCCAATCAATCGGGTGAGGCCTGCGGCGCCGAATTACGCCCGCGCCGCACGCTCCATTAATTGACGGCGGATCGCCGAGTCAGGTCCGCTTCACGAATTGCATCACGCCGTCCTCAATGCGGTCAAAACGCAGCGCGCGCAGGTCGAGCGCGTAGTTCTGGTTGACCCGCCAGGGCTTCCTGCTCGCCTGTTTAGGCATTATTGACGCCGCCCGCTGCACGTAGCCCGAGGTCAATTCCATGAACGGCAGGGCTTTGAGCGAGGAGTCGGGACGAGGGGTCGCGGCGGCGTAGCTGTTTCGACGCATGTGGTTCAGCAGCCGACATATATAGGTCGATACGAGGTCGGCCTTCAGCGTCCAGGATGCGTTGGTGTAGCCAAATACCGAGGCGAGGTTGGGCACACCGCCGAACATGGCGCCCTTGTAGGCAAAGGTTTTCGAAAAATCGATTGGCGCGCCGTCTAGGTCGAAAGCGACGTCGCCCATCAGGTTGACCTTCAGTCCCGTCGCAACCACGATTACGTCCGCCGGCAGCTCGGCGCCCGAGCTGATGCGCACGCCCGCTTCAGTAAAACTCTCGATTCCGTCCGTGACGATCGAGGCGCGCTTCTCGCGCAATGCCACGAACAGATCGGCGTCCGGAACGAGGCAGAGTCGTTGATCCCAAGGGGCATAGCGGGGCGTAAAATGTGTGGCGACGTCCCAATCGGGTCCAAGCTGCCGCCTCGCCATCGCGATCAGATTGGCCTTGGCTTGTTCTGGCCGGCGGCGCATCAGCCGGTAGAAAAACATGTTGAGCAGGACGTTCTTGAGCCGCGTAAGCCAATGCGCGAGCCCGGCGGGAAGTCGCGCCCGCAATGCGTCGGCGATGGCGTCGTTCGACGGGCTTGAGACAATATAGGTGGGCGAGCGCTGCAACATCGTGACATGCGCCGCGGTCTTCGCCATCTCCGGAACGATGGTGACCGCGGTGGCGCCACTGCCAATCACGACGACACGCTTGTCGGAAAAGTCGAGGTCCCCAGGCCAGAATTGCGGGTGGACAATGCGGCCGGCGAATCGCTCCATGCCCGGAAACTGTGGCGCATGGCCCTGGGAATAGCTGTAATAGCCCGCGCACATTAGTAGAAAACGGCACTCGATCCGAACTAGCTCTCCACCTCGCTCAGCCTCCACCGCCCAGAGCGAGCGTGCGGAATCCCAGGAGGCGCGCTTGACGCGATGGCCGAGGCGGATTTGCTTGTCGACGCCGTAGGCGGTCGCAGTGTCGCGCACATAGTTCAGGATCGAGGGTCCGTCGGCAATCGCCTTGGCTGCTGTCCAGGGTCGGAACCCATAGCCGAGCGTGAACATGTCGGAATCCGAGCGCACGCCGGGATAGCGGAACAAGTCCCAGGTGCCGCCGCTGGCATGCCGGGCTTCCAGAATAGCAACGCTCGCCCAGGGACAACGCATTTTCACGTGGCAGGCGGCGCCGATGCCGGAAAGCCCCGCGCCGACAATAAGCACGTCCATCGGCTCGGACTTGAGCCTGAGGCCAAGTTTGCGATCGACGACTTGCGCCGCAGTCACGGCCGCCCCTCCTTGTCGGCTGCGCGGCGCAGGAAGTCCGCCGCAGCCATGAGCGACCGGCGCGCTTCCGGCAGGGTCGTATGGCCGAATTGCCAGACGTGCGGCACCACCGGAAAGATTTCCAGCGACACCGCGACATCGGCGGCGCGCGCCCGTTGCGCCAGCGAAGACGAGTCGTCGCGCAGCAATTCGCGCTCACCGACATGCAGCAATAGCGGCGGCAGGCCGATGAGGTTAGCAAACAGCGGCGAGACCCGCGGGTCGGCGGGATCGTGGCCGCCGAGATAAATTCGCCTGACGTTAGCTATCCCCTCGCCGAACATAGCGTCGCGCTTAAGATTGTCGCGCCACGATGCGCCTGAGCCGGTCAGGTCGGTCAAGGGTGAAAACAGGGCGGCGGCGCAGGGCGCCCCCACGTCGCCGTCGTCGCGCAGCGTGAGCAGCAGCGTGAGCGCGAGATTGCCGCCCGCGGAGTCCCCGGCGACCACGACCGGGCCGTCGATCGCCGCGCGGAAAGCGCGCCAACTCGCAATCGTGTCTTCGATCGCTGCGGGAAAACGATGCGCCGGCGCCAGTCGGTAGTCGGGCGCGAATACGCGAAAGCCGTGATTGGCGAACCAGCCGGTGATTGGCCGATGTGTTCTGGGCGAGCAGGCGACGAAGCCGCCGCCGTGTAGATAAAACATTGTATGGCGCGCCGGGCCGGTCCCCTCCGCCCATTCGCCCGCGACGCCGCTAAACGAGTCGGGGCGAAAACGCACACCCCGCGGCGGTAGCGCGACGGGGCTCTCGAACACTTTTCGAACGTGGAAGACATCATCCATGTCGCCCAGCCGACGGCGCACGGTTGCGCGTACGAAGGCGGCGGCGATGTGGGCTTGGAGACTAGCCACGAGCGACCGCCCTCACGTCACGACCAGCAAGCCATGGGAACACGCGCAGGTCATTGGCGGGAAATGTACGCTGCGCGTTCTTGCGGTTGCCCGCCGCGCCCGTACTCGCCGCAACGCCGCTGTCTAAAATGCAGTCAGCTCGACGGTCGGCGAACCCCAGGCGCATCCCAACCTCTTCGTTACGCCAGAAGACATCGCGCGAATTACTCCGCCAGTCTACGGGACGAACGAAGCAATCTGCGACCGATTTCAGCGTTGGCGGGATTTCGTCAGAGGCTCGACACGACGACAAGCTTCCTGATCTGCCCGCTATGGTAGGCGCGCAGGAACGCTTCGTAGTCGCGGAAGGAGAGGCAGCCGTTGGAATCTCCATTCGGACCCAACATGTAGGTATGTGCGAGCAGGCCGACCCGGCCGAACACATTGCCCTCGACCGGCGTCAGCCGCAATGCCTGCACACCGTGAAACAGCGCCTCGCGCGGCGTAAGTTCGTAGGTGGCGGGCGGGGTAGCGCCGCGCATGCGCTCACTCACGCTGTGCGGATCGTCCAACTTATTGCCCAGGCCCGAATGCGCCTCGAGCCGTGTGCCGTCCGGCATGTAAACCACGTGCGCTGAAATGTCGTAAACGGCAACCGCGTTGCCATATCGCGCGGCCGGGCTCGACGAAGACGACGACCCGAAGCTCACACCGCGTAAAACGTCAAACAAGCCGCCGGCTCGCCCGCTTGGCGTTGCGGCCGTGCTGCGCGCTATGCTGGTCTCAGGCGAGGCATAGGCGAGGACGGCCGGCTGCGCGGATCGCCCGGCCGGTCCAGGCTGGGCCGCGTGCGGAACGCCGAACAGCTTTTCCATCACGCTGCGTTCGTCGGGTGAGGATGGCTTGGCGTCCTGGCGGGAAACTCGCGGAGGCTGGCGCGTGGGCTCTAGTTCAGCGAGCCGTGCAGGCTCCGCAATACGTGGGGCGGGATCCGCGAGATGCGTAACATTGGAGAATTCCGCCGGGCGCTGCGGCGGCATTGGCGCTGAATCTTCGGCCAGCGCGCGCGGCGGAGCAATCGGCGGGACGGGAACTGGCGCCGCTGGCTCGCGCTCGGCGAGCGTGAAGTTCGGCTCCGGTTCAAAACCAGCGACGACAAGTTCGCCATAAAGACTGCCGGACGAACGCTTCATCGACGAAGCCGGCGTTAGGATCGGAGCTGAAAGGCTGCCGAACATCCCGGTATTTTGTTTGGTGATGGCGACCAGATCTGGTGGTCTCGGAGCGCCGGGGGGGCGCAGAAATAAGATCCACGCGCCAAGCAGGGCTGCAAGGCCGACGGCGATAGCGCCAGGCGCAACTTGGGAAAGAATACGACGGGTCAGATCCTCACGCTCGAAGGTCACGTCCGTCGCGTCGATCCACTGAGTCATACGTTCACGCCGCTACGCTGCACTTCTGAGCCTCTGATTTAAGACCAGCGTCTTTAAGTTCCATTAACGCAGATCATCCCGCGCCGCCATAGGGATCAACGCATTGGGCTTTGCGCGCCGCCGGCGGGGAGCATGGGGAGCGCGACGAACTGGTCACATCGCGTTGATGAGCCACCGCCGCTGGGCTCTTTCCGATAAGCGCACGTCCATCCCGCGCCCGACTGAACAGCGTCGCTAATCACGTCCCGCGAGGCTTCGCCCTGGCGGTCGGCGCCGCTTCGCCCGGATTTTCCGGCCAGGAATGGCGGGGATAGCGGCCGCGCAGATCGGCCCGGACGGAGCTCCAGGAGCCTTTCCAGAAGCCCGGCAGGTCGCGGGTAATCTGGATCGAACGATGGGCGGGCGAGAGCAGGTTCAGCGTCAGCGGCACGCGGCCACCGGCGACGGCGGGGTGCTCGGTCAGGCCGAACAGTTCCTGTACGCGCAGAGAAATGCTAGG
>JAYTRP010000327.1:0-1505 GCA_043746145.1 Hyphomicrobiales bacterium
AGCGCGCTCTCCTCCTTGCGCATCGTCTTCTGCAACAGCCGCAGCGTGGCGGTCGAGTTGACGTCTTCAAATCCCTGCGCGGCGGCTTCGGCCTCGAAGGTCACGGTGTCTTCTTCGCCCAGCGTCACATAGGGCGCGACCATCGGCGTCGCGACATAGTTCATGCTGGCGGAGCGCTGGCCTTCTGGCACCCAACCCATCGAGTCGAAGCCAGAACCGGTCAGCGAGGAGATGGTGCGCCAGCGCGCGGCGTCGCCGGGATTGGCGCGCCCGACGCGGGGGATTGCATTGCGCAGCGGCGTGATGGTGGGGAAGAGGTTCTTGGCCGGCGCCTGGAGATCGTAGGCGGAAAGGCCGGTCGAGATCGTGACGTTCTTGGCGAGCGACGCCTTCATCAGGTCAAGCGTCTCTTGCGTCGTGGCTCCGAGGGACATGCGGGGTTCCTGTGGCGTGAGGGTACGATGCGTCGGCAGACGCGGGTTTTCGCCGAGAAGGCGGAAAGAGGTGGGCTCGCTAAGGGGCTGAGCAGAACAGCATTCGCAAGCGGGCGCCAAAAGGAAGGCTTGCTCGCTTGCCGGGAGGTCGTAGACGTCAATCAGTCATGTTAAAAAGCTCGGGGTCTCATCGACAGGAATGTTTCGTTGGCCATGAATGTGAGCAATAGATCTCGGGCGCGCCTGATCCTGGCTTGCAACTCGCGGGCGAGGTCGCATCCTGTTGCCGCAATCAACGGGGCGGCAAGCTGCTTTTCCAGATTGCGCTTTTTCCTCGCCACGCTCGAAGCGGCGGAATGGGTGATGGCCTTGGCGAGATCG
Source organism: Hyphomicrobiales bacterium (assembly GCA_043746145.1). Classification (GTDB taxonomy): domain Bacteria; phylum Pseudomonadota; class Alphaproteobacteria; order Rhizobiales; family Beijerinckiaceae; genus Roseiarcus. The sequence goes on from JAYTRP010000327.1 coordinate 816, forward strand.
AAAACCTTGCCGAGCCAAAGCTTGAAGCGGAAGGGCAGATCGTCCGAGCCGTGCTCAAGCGCGAAAGCCGTGTCGCGCGCCAGATGCGCCAGACACGTCTGATGTCTGATCCCTTGCGATTGCTGGGCCGAATAGCGGTCGGAAATCCAGACCTCAGGCACTCGCCCGTCCATCATCTCGTCGACGACGCGGGCAGCGCGGGAATAATCGGGCTGGTGAACCACCGCTTGCCTGCAAGGGAAGACCCCATGACAGGAGGCTCGTAGGACAGCGCCTGGAAGCCCTTGTAGTAGATCGCCAGCGCATGAATGCGCGGCCCGAACGGCGTCGTCGTTGCGAACGGCGTCGTCGGAGCTTTGGCTTGCAGGCCGCAATGCGAGCATCGGCACGCGTAGCGGCGATGGCGCACAATGTAGGGCTTTACCGGGGGTATCCTCGATCTCGTCGTATTCGCCGATCAGCTCGCGCGGCTCATCGCTCAAAATCTCAGCCCCGCAATCCTCGCAAGCCGTCGGCATGTAGTCCCCAAACGCGTCGGGATCGTCCGCCAGCCGGCACACCGCCAGCACCCGGTCCAGAACCTGCCTGACCCAGCCCTTCAGCGGCGCCAGCCCTTCCTGCGCCGCTTGCGTACGCATCATCTGCGAGGTCGCCGTAGAGACGATGCGAGCGCAGGTTGCGCGGCAGATA
>JAYTRP010000328.1:0-1504 GCA_043746145.1 Hyphomicrobiales bacterium
CGACGGGCGTCCCCTTGCCGCCCTGATTGCATTCGACGCGGTGGTCGATACCGAATTTCGCCAGCTGGTCGATGCGCGGCTGGCGGCACACGTCCTGCAAATTCGTCAGCACGACAATGTCGGCGATGCCCGACAGCGCCTTCAACGCCTCGCGTGCGTGCGGCACGAGTGTCTGGCGATCCATCTCGGCGGGGAAGAAGCCGTCGAGCATGCCCCACATATCCTCGCGCGTCAGCGCCGGGCCGTCGCCGCGCCGCGTCATGGCGGTCGCGAAATCACCGCCATGCGGGGTGAAGTCGATCTCGTGCGTCTCGCCCAGCCAGACGCCGAAATGACGCACCATGTGCAGCAAAACCTCATCGCAATCTGTGATCAGCAGCGGCCTCATGCTTCCGGCATCCCGCCCTCGAGCATGCCGCGCGCGGCGACCAAAGCGGACGGGGCAACGTTCAGCCCTTCGGCGCACGCAATCAGGTCCGGCTCGTGATTTTCGAGAAAGGCCAGGGTCGCCGCCAACACCGCCGGGTCGCTGGCCCGCGTGCGCAGGTCGGCGGGTTTCAAGCCGGTCACGTCGAGCAGGCGGATCGCCCGTTCAGGCTCGATCAGGGTCCAGACCAGGGCGCGCAAAGCGAGGCTCGCTGCGTCTTCATTTGTTTCGGGCGCGCGCATTGCCTATCACTCTCACACTATCGGCTGGAAGGATCGTGCGGGCGTGGCAAAAAGGGTGCTCGTTGTCGAGGACAATGAACTCAATTTGAAGCTGTTCTGCGATCTGTTGCGGGCGCACGAATATCTGCCCGAGGGGGTGCGCGACGGTCGCGAAGCCGTGGACCGCGCGCGCGATTTCCGACCCGATCTGGTCATCATGGACATCCAGCTGCCGCATGTCAGCGGCTACGAATTGATCGTGCAATTGAAGGCAGACGAGACGCTCCGGTCGATCCCGATCATGGCGGTTACCGCTTATGCCGGGCGCGAGGACGAGGAACGCATCCGCGCGGCAGGGGCGGATTCCTATGTCTCGAAGCCGATTTCGCTGGCCCGCTTCGTGGATGAGGTCAGCGGGCTACTGCCCTGAATCACATTGGAATTCACCCCCCTCCAGGCGTGTTTCCCGGCGAAGCTTCCTTGCCGGAAGGGGATGAGCATCACCCACATCCACGGGGGGTTTGATCCAACGGAAAAAGCCGCAAGGCTTGCGCCCGCGGCTCTTGTCCCGACACCGGTAAGGCGGCTTGCGCCGCCCGCGGCATCACTTGATCTTGGTTTCCTTGAACTCGACATGCTTCTTGGCCACGGGGTCATACTTTTTGAACGTGAACTTTTCCGTCTTTGTGCGGGCGTTTTTCTTGGTCACATAGAAATAGCCGGTGTCAGCTGTCGAGAGCAATTTGATCTTGAGCGAAGCGGCCTTTGCCATTGCGTTGTCCTGAAATTCGGGCTTCGGCGGCCCTGAAGGGAATTGGGCGTTCTATTTGCGTATTGAAGCCATGAAGTCAAGCGC
>JAYTRP010000329.1:0-4987 GCA_043746145.1 Hyphomicrobiales bacterium
CCTTTGTCATGGCGCGCGAGGGTGTGTTCGTCGGCGTGGACACGGCGGCCGCGCCTCCGCCCGCGCGTCTCGCGCTTGGGCTTGCCAACATGCTCGCCCGGAGGCACGCCGCCAGCGTGAACGGCCTTTCACGCGCGATGGAGCGACTCGGTCCGTCCTACATCAAGCTTGGGCAGTTTTTAGCGACACGGCCGGACATCGTCAGCGCAAGCGTGGCGGCCGAACTGGAACGCTTGCAGGACCGCGTTGCGCCTATTCCGCGGTCGGTCGTGGTGGCGCGCGTCGAGGCGGCGTTTCAGGCGCCGATCGACACGCTTTTTTTGCATTTTGGCGAGTCGGTCGCCGCGGCCTCGATAGCGCAGGTTCACAAGGCGCGGGTACAAGACGCGACAGGCGAGCGCGAAGTCGCCGTCAAAGTGCTGCGGCCCGGCGTGGATCGGCAATTCGCGCGAGATTTGGCGTCGATGTTCTTCGCCGCGCGGCTTGCCGAACGGCTTGCGCCCGGTCTGAAGCGCTTGCGGCTGGTGCAGGTGGTCGAGACGCTGGCGCGCTCGGTTCGGATGGAGATGGATTTCCGGCTTGAGGCGGCGGCAGCGACTGAATTCTCGGAAAACCTGGAGGGCGACGCCGATTTTCGGGCGCCCCGCATCGATTGGGACCGCACGACCCGCGAAGTCCTGACGATGGAATGGATCGAGGGCGTACCGCTAGGAACGCCCGCCGACCTGGAAGCCCGGGGCTTCGACCCGAAGGCGCTCGGGAGCCGCCTGATCCAGTCGTTCCTTCGACACGCGCTGCGCGACGGATTCTTTCACGCCGACATGCACCAGGGTAACTTTCTCGTTGACGCGCAGGGGCGCATCGTCGTGCTCGATTTCGGCATCATGGGCCGCCTGGGGCACGCGGAACGGCGTTTCCTGGCTGAGATCCTGTTCGGCTTCATCCGCAAAGACTACATGCGCGTCGCCGAGGTTCATTTCGAGGCAGGGTATGTTCCGCGCCACTATCGCGTGGAGGATTTTGCGCAGGCGATTCGGGCGATCGGCGAACCGATTTACGCTCGCCCGTCCGACCAGATTTCCATGGCCCGGCTACTAACTCTGTTGTTCGAGGTGACCTCGCTGTTCGAGATGACCACTCGTATCGAACTTGTGTTGCTGCAGAAGACGATGGTTGTTGTCGAGGGCGTCGCGCGAAAGCTGGACCCGAAGCTCAATATGTGGGCGACGGCGGAACCTGTGGTCGGCGCCTGGATCGCTGACAATATCGGCCCACGCGGCCGAATCGAGGACCTGGGCCGCAGTTTCAAGGAAGTCGCACGCCTCGTTTCGGAGTTTCCCGACCGGTGGGACCAAATGGGGCGCACGCTAGAAAAAATGGAGCGTCGGGCGGAGCGGGATGAAAAATCCTTGCTACGGGATTTCAATATAACCTTTTGGGTTTTCTTGTTGTTTTTGGTTTGGATTGCGATAAAAATTGGCTTGCGCTAAAGACTAGAGCCAAACGATGAAATTGGTGGTGATTTGACCGGCGGTTGGCAAACCAGTCGGTAATTTTACGGGTCGGCATTTATCAATGACGTGTTTTGAGGATCGTCGCCGCAGGACGTCCAGCTTGAGAAAACCGTCAATGCACGGGAAGGGATTCACGCGCAGCGAGAAGGCGATAACGCGGCGGCGCGGGCAAGCAGCGACATGACTCCCCTTCCGCCTCCTTCCGCCAGTATTCTTCTTATCATCGGCGGGGGTATCGCCGCTTACAAAGCGCTGGAAATCATTCGCCGCTCGCGCGAGCGGGGCATCGACGTTCGCGTGGTGATGACATCGGCCGCTGGCCGCTTCGTTTCGCCGCTGACCGCTGCCGCCCTCAGTGGCGGCGCTGTCCGAGAGGACCTTTTCAGCCTGACCGACGAAGCGGAGATGGGACATATCGAGCTTTCGCGCGCGTGCGATCTGATCGTGGTAGCGCCGGCGACCGCAGACTTGCTTGCGAGGATGGCGCACGGGATGGCCAATGATCTGGCCTCGACCACGTTGCTGGCGACAGACAAGCGCGTGCTCGTCGCACCCGCCATGAACGTGCGCATGTGGCTTAATCCAGCGACGCAGCGAAATATTGCGACATTGCGGGCTGACGGCGTTGCCTTCGTTGGCCCTGACGAGGGCGATATGGCGTGCGGCGAGTTCGGGCCTGGGCGCATGGCGGAGCCGCTGGCGATCGTCGCAGCGATTCAGCAGGAGCTGCTTCGCCCTACGCAGATCCCCCTTCCGCTAGCCAGCGGCATGTTGGGCGAACTTGCTGGACGTCACGTCATCGTCACGGCCGGGCCGACCCACGAACCGATTGATCCTGTTCGCTTTATCGGAAATCGCTCTTCAGGTTTACAAGGATTTGCGATTGCGCAAGCCGCTGCTGAAGCGGGGGCGCGGGTAACGCTGATCTGCGGGCCGGTGTCTCTGCCCGACCCTGCGGGAATGGTGGTGAGGCGGGTAGAAACGGCGTTGCAAATGCGCGACGCGGTGCGCGCCGCGCTGCCCGCGGATGTTTTCATCGGCGCCGCCGCGGTTGCAGATTGGCGTGTTGCTACTTTCTCCGATCAGAAACGTAAAAAAACGAGCGCTGGGCCGCCTACTCTGCAACTCGTTGAAAATCCTGACATTCTGTCCGAAATTGGGAATAGCGGGGAGCTCCGGCCTCATGTTGTCGTTGGGTTCGCTGCAGAAACCAATAATATTTTGGAGAACGCGGAACAGAAACGTACGCGGAAAAGTTGCGATATTGTAGTAGCGAATGAAGTTGGTGAAAGTGCAAAAGTGTTTGGAGGTCCGGAGAACGAGGTTCACATCATTTCTGCGAGCGGCGTAAAGTCCTGGCCTCGGATGAGCAAGCAAGATGTAGCGCGAAGATTGGTGATTATAGTTACTCAACTATTGGTTACTGCGCTATGATAACGGTGACGTTCAAGCGCCTGTCACACGCCGAGGGGTTGCCCACTCCCAGGTTTCAAAGTGAAGGCGCCTCGGGAATGGACGTCATGGCGGCCTTGCCGGTTGGTGAGGATAAAATTTTAATGCCCGGCGAGTGGGGGCTTATCCCCACTGGCTTTGCGGTGGACTTGCCAAGTGGGTACGAGGCGCAAATCCGGCCACGTTCTGGATTGGCTTTCAAAGACGGGATAACCGTTCTTAACAGTCCTGGGACAATCGACGCGGACTATCGCGGCGAGATCGGCGTCCTATTGGTGAATTTCGGCCAAATACCTTTTTCGGTGACGCGCGGTGCGCGGATCGCTCAACTCGTTATCAGCCGAGTGGAGCGGGTCGTGATTCAAGAAAGTGAAAGCCTTACGGCGAGCGTGCGTGGCGAGAAGGGTTTTGGATCTACTGGATTTTTCGACGCTACAAAGGATAATGGAGAATAACATGAACTTACTATCGCGGAGAAGTATGCTCGCCATTGCAGCGGTGGTCGACATTGCTTTGCATTCGAGGCCCGCTCCGGTCGCCGCCAAGGCGCTTGCGGCGCGACATAAGTTGCCTCCGCGGCATCTGGAAACCCTGCTGCAGGGACTCGTGCATGCGAAGATTCTGAAGGGTGTTCGAGGTCCCCGCGGCGGCTATGAGCTCGCTCGCGAACGCCGCCGTATCTCTGTCGGTGAGATAGTGCGCACCGCTGCAAGCCTGAGCACGGCGGATCCAGAAGATATGGGATCGCGCTCACGTCTCTTAGAAAAGATCGTCGAACCCAGCGTTCGCCGGGCAGGTGAGCCTTTTCTCGTCAACCTAGATGGAATCTCTATTGAGTTCCTCTGTGACAACGCAGAAAAGGCGCACATTCTGGACGACGAAAAAGTGAGTGCGGATTTTACAATTTAGCAAAGACGTTATCTCAAAACCACTTTACCGCCACTGTCCTTTTCGAGCTAGGATAGCGCAGGCGCCTAGCGCATGTGACGGTTTTGGGAGGTTGGGACATGGCGGAAGATGCGAAGAGGCCAGGACGAGGGCGCATATACGACTCGATTACTCAGACGATCGGCGACACGCCGCTTGTCAGGTTCGATCGTATCGCCGCCGAAAAAGGCGTTGTCGCGCATTTGCTCGGCAAACTCGAGTTCTTCAACCCGCTCTCAAGTGTCAAAGACCGTATCGGGGTGTCGATGATCGACGCCCTGGAGGCGCAGGGTCGAATCTCGCCGGGACGTGGCGTTCTCGTTGAGCCAACGTCGGGAAATACCGGCATTGCACTTGCCTTTGTAGCCGCCGCGCGTGGCTATAAGCTTATTCTTGTCATGCCAGAGTCGATGTCAATCGAGCGGCGCAAGATGCTTGCATTGCTTGGCGCTGAACTCGTGCTGACGCCGCCTCCCCAAGGCATGAAGGGCGCCATCTCCAAGGCCAATGAGATTATCGCCGCAACGCCGGGCGCGATCATGCCGCAACAATTCGAGAATGCGGCCAATCCCGAGATCCATCGGCGCACCACAGCGGAAGAGATCTGGAATGACACGAATGGCGAGGTCGACTTCGTCGTGTCTGGGGTTGGCACCGGCGGCACGATCACCGGCGTGGGTCAGGTGTTGAAAGCCCGTAAGCCGGGATTGCGCATGATCGCCGTAGAGCCAGAGGATTCGCCCGTGCTGTCAGGGGGCGCGCCTGGGCCGCACAAGATTCAGGGCATTGGGGCGGGCTTCGTTCCCGCGATCCTAGACCGCGAAGTGATTGACGAGATTATCACTGTCGGCAACCAGACATCGTTTGACACCGCGCGCCTGCTGGCTCGAATAGAGGGAGTGCCTGTCGGAATTTCCTCTGGCGCCGCGGTTGCCGCAGCGATCGATGTCGGCCGTCGTCCGGAGAACAAGGGCAAGACCATTGTTATCATCATTCCTTCGTTTGCGGAGCGGTACCTCTCCACCGCACTGTTTGAAGGGCTCTGAACGCGCTCTCCCGCTTGAAGGAATTTCGTCCTTAAGGCGCCTGGACCT
>JAYTRP010000330.1:0-1503 GCA_043746145.1 Hyphomicrobiales bacterium
CGCCGATTGCTTGCGCTCGGCTTGCTGATCCTCGCAGCCAGCCCCGCGGCGGCGTTCGATCAGAACTCGCCGATGTTCGGCTCGCCGTTTTCTTCGCCGATCGAGCCTGACGCGCCGCTTGCGCCAAAACCCGGCGACCCTCCCGGCGATCTCGCGTTCGGGGCCTACCAGCGCGGCTATTTCATCACCGCGCTGCGAGAGGCGACCAAGCGGGTGGCCGCCAAGGCGACCGACGCCGCGGCCATGACGCTGATTGGCGAAATTTATCATGATGGCTACGCCGTCAAACAGGACATCCCGGAATCGGTGCGCTGGTGGCGTCTGGCGAGCGCGCTCGGCGACCGACAGGCGGCGTTCGAACTCGGCGTGGCTTTGCTCGAAGGAGCGCCGGGCGTCCCCGCGGATCACGCCGCCGCGAAGGAGCAATTCACCAAGGCGGCCGCCAAAGGCCATCCCGGCGCGCTCTACAATCTCGGCGTGCTCGCGATCGAGGACGAACAGCCTGAGAAACGCGACTTCAAAAGCGCGGCGCAATATTTTCGTCAGGCTGCGGACGCCGGCGACGGCAATGCCGCCTATTCCTATGGCGTGTTGCTGCGCGAGGGGCGCGGGGTTCCGCTCGACGTCGCCGAGAGTGCGCGCTGGCTGAAACGGGCCGCGGACGGGGGCATTATCGCGGGCCAGGTCGAATATGCGATTATGCTGTTCAACGGCGTGGGCGTGACCAGCGACGAGACGAGCGCCGCCAAAATCTTCCAGCTCGCCGCCGCCCGGCGCAATCCCATTGCGCAAAACCGGCTCGCTCACCTCTACCTGACCGGACGCGGCTTGCCCCTCGATCTCGTCCGGACGGCGCTATGGCATAGTTTCGCCAAGGCTGCCGGCATCCAGGACGCCGAACTCGACAAGGCGACCGCGCATCTCAGCGACGCGGAACTCACCGAGTTGCACAAGCTCGTGCATCAGCAATCGGAATTCTAACGCGCAACGGCTTTACCCGCTCACGCGCTCCGGGTTATATCGATGCGCCGACCGGCGCGGGTGTAGCTCAATGGTAGAGCAGCAGCCTTCCAAGCTGAATACGAGGGTTCGATTCCCTCTACCCGCTCCAACCTAAATTTCTGATTGTAGGTCGATTTTCGTTGGTTAAAGCATCGACCCCGGTAATCGGCTAGTCGATTGTCGCCACGGTGTCGCCACCGAGAGGAAAATGGGAACGGCCACCGCCGTGAGGTCGGAAGCGCCTGTTTCGTCTCCAAATAATGCTGTTCACTTAGGGATTGGCGTTTGTTCGCTGCGCGCACGCAGCGTTAAGTTCGCGTTCCGTCGGCATTCGATATCTTGCCCAGGTTGCTGGCTACATTGCCGCCACTCACGCTCCGTAACGGACACAATGCTATGGCGACGCCGGCAAGTTGGACGGTTCTATCAATTCGACTTCGGGCTAAGATTGGGCAGGATGGGAGGCCTGAGGCGCGATGGCGCGATTTTGATGTCGGGTCT
>JAYTRP010000331.1:0-14774 GCA_043746145.1 Hyphomicrobiales bacterium
CAGTTCATCTTCACCACGACGATCCCACCGAGCGTCGCCGCCAGCGCCGCTACGGCCGTGCGCCATCTTAAAACCTCGAATGTGGAAAGAGAGCGACACCAAAGCAACGCCCGGCTGGTCAAGCACGCATTGCGCGCCGCCGGACTGCCTGTGCTCGATAATCCCTCGCACATCGTGCCGCTGATGGTTCGAGACGCAGCCAAATGCCGCGCGGCGAGCGAGATGCTGCTGGAGCGTCACGAGATCTACATTCAGCCGATCAACTATCCCACCGTCGCGCGCGGGACCGAGCGGCTGCGTATAACGCCGACGCCTCTGCACACCGAAGCCCAGGTCGCGGCGCTGGTCGAAGCGCTGGTTGACGTATGGAGGGCGCTGAGCCTGCCGTTCGAGGCGCCCAAGATCGTTCCATTCCGGCGTCCTGCCCCGGCCGCCGACCATTGCACTTATCCCGAGATGAAGAAGGCGGCGGAGTAGGCTTGGTGAGCGCCGTCCCCGTCACCCCAGTTCGAAAGCCGTTCCTGGCCGCGTTGGCCGGAGAGATCAGCGCAAAGCCGCCGGTCTGGATGATGCGGCAGGCGGGTCGCTACCTCCCGGAATATCGCGAGTTGCGGACGCGCGCGCCGACCTTTCTCGATTTTTGCTATACGCCGGATCTCGCCGTCAAAGCGACTTTGCAGCCAATCCGGCGCTTTGGCTTCGACGCGGCAATCCTGTTCTCCGACATTCTGGTGATGCCCGATGCGCTGGGGCAGCGCGTATCGTTCGAGACCGGCGAAGGCCCGCGGCTTACCCCGATCCAGAATGCAGCCGACTTTGCCGGGCTCAGCGAGGCGCCGAATTGGGATCGGCTCGCGCCCGTATTCGAGGCGATCTCGCGCGTCAGGGCGGAGCTGGGACCGGAGACGGCGCTGATCGGATTTTGCGGCGCTCCTTGGACGGTGGCGAGTTACATGATCGCGGGGCGGGGCACGCCGGACCAAGCGCCGGCGCGTCTGTTCGCCTATCGCGAACCCGAATTGTTCGCGGCCCTGATCGACCGGCTCGCCGATGCGTCGGCGGACTATCTCGCGCGCCAGATCGCGGCAGGGGCGGAAGTGGTGCAGATTTTCGACTCGTGGTCGGGCGTGCTCCCCACGGCGGAATTCGAGCGCTGGTGCGTGCGGCCGGTGGCGCGTCTCGTGGCGCGCTTGAAGGCTCAAGCGCCGGCGACGCCGATCATCGCGTTCCCCCGTTGCGCGGCGACGCATCTTGCGCGCTTTAGCGAGATCGACGGCCTCGCGGCGATCGGGCTCGACACCGCCGTCGACGTCAAGGTCGCCGCCGGAATGCTGCCAACACGGCTCGCGCTGCAGGGCAACCTCGACCCGTTGGCGCTAATTACGGGCGGCGCCGCGCTCGACAAGGCGGTCGACAACACGCTCGAGGCCTTCTCGGGGCGCGCACATATTTTCAATCTGGGCCACGGTATTTTGCCTGAGACCCCCATCGCGCATGTCGAGCGCATGCTGGCGAGGGTGCGGGCTTAGCGGCGGCTGGCTAGTCCGGGACGATTACGGCCGCTTGCCCACCAGCACCGTCACGTCGTCGCGGCCGCGATCGAAGTCGCGCACCAGCACAGCGGCGATTAGCGTGGGATGGCGGGAGGTCAGGCCGGGATAATCCTCCATCAACCATTGCGTCGACAATCCATCCGAGGCGAGCACGACGGTCGTCGCGCTTTCAGTGGGATAGACGTAGCGCTGCACGGTTTTCATGGTGTGGCCGAGCGTACCATTGTAGCCGACCATGCGGCGTGTTTCACGGTTGCTGGAGACGATCCCAGCGACATTGCCGACGCCGATGAACTCGACTTGAGGGCGTCCCTTCGGCAGAACGGCGATCGAGGCGGCGGCGCCGCGGGTCGGGCGCAAAGCGGCATGGATTTTCTGCAGGATCTCGACGCTTGCGCTCGCCTTTGAAGCGGCAAAGGTGCGAGTCGCAGTCGTCGATGCAGTCGCCGCTAGCGGCCCGTGGCCCAATCCGTCCGCCACGAACAGGCAAAGGTCGCCATTCTCATGCGTGACGATCCACGCATCGCCGCAGACCTCCTCGCCGGACTTGGCGAGGCTGACCGCCCCCGTGAGGGGAGCGGGCTTTACTTGAAGAGGCCGGGCGCCCCTCTGCAGCCGCGCAAGCACGGCGGCGCCCTTTCCTGGCTTCGAGTAGATGTCCCAGGCGTGGCAGAGGCGCGCGACCGCGCCCAGCCCTTCCCCAGCGGTCCCGCTGGTGGAATAGCCGTCCTGCATTGCTCGCTCGACCGCGCTAATGCCGGGGCCACGATCGAGCGCCAGGAGTTCCACGCCCGAGCCGGTCTCGTCGTCGAACAGACCCACTAGCAGCTCGCCGCGACCGGCGTGTTTGATGATATTGCTCGCGAGTTCGGAGGCGACGATGGCCGCTCGTCCGATCTCGGTCTCGTCAAAGTTTGCGCGGGCGGCGAGCGTCGAGGCGCGACGGCGCGCTTCACTGCCCGCGCTCGCGTCATCGATCCTAAGCCGCTGGGCGCCTATTTCCATCGAACGATCGTGACCTTGGTTCCTGACCCGACAACGGATTCTATTTCGAATTCGCTGGACAAGCGTTTGGCGCCGCCGAGACCCAGCCCGAGGCCGCCGCCGGAAGTGAAGCCGTCGATTAGGGCCCGCTCGATGTCGGGGATGCCCTGACCCTCGTCTTCGAAGGTAACACGCACGCCCTTGCGCGCGCCGTTGAGAACCTCCTCCAGCAGCACATGGCCGCCGCCGCCATAGTCCAACGTATTGCGCGCGAGTTCGCTGGCGGCGGTAACGATCTTGGTCTGATCCACCAGACCCATGCCGGTTTCCACCGCGAGTTTGCGCACGGCCTGGCGCACGCGCACAACGTCGTCCGAGGCGACGAGGGCAATCTTTTCAATCGCCATCAAGGTTTGCGTCGTCGAACGCCGCATCGCTCGTGGAATCGCCGTCGTCGAGCCGCGCCTGGATCATCGCCATCCCGCGCTCCACATTGAGCGCGGTCCGGACCCCGGTGAGTTCCAGGCCCAGCTCGACCAGAGTGATCGCGACCGCGGGCCGCATGCCGACGACCACGGTGTCCGCGTCGAGCATGCGCGAAACTCGCGCGATATTATCGAGCATCCGGCCTATGAAGGAATCGACGATGTCGAGGCCGGAGATGTCGATCAGGACGCCGCGAGCGCCCGTGGCGACGATGCGATTGGAGAGATCCTCCTCGAGCGCGGTGGCGAGCCGATCGTGCATGTCCACCTGAATCGTGACCAGCAGCGCGCGTCCGAGCTTCAGTATCGGGATGCGGTCCAACGCGTCAGCCCTCCGCCTTGCGGACCGGCACCACCATGCGCCCGGTTCGCTTCAAGGCGAGCGCGAAGGCTTCCGAAAGCGACGCCTTCGAGGTCACGTTGAGCTCGACGCCGAGATGAACCATGGTCTGCGCGATCTGCGGGCGAATTCCCGAGATGATGCAATCCGCTCCCATCAGCCGCGCCGCGGCAATTGTTTTCAACAGATGCTGAGCGACAAGGGTGTCAACCGTCGGCACACCCGTGATGTCGATAATCGCAATGCTGGCGCTCTGGTCGACGATCGCTTGCAGCAGGTTCTCCATCACAACCTGGGTTCGGCTAGAATCAAGGGTGCCGATTAACGGCAGCGCAAGCACGCCCTCCCATAGGCGGACAACGGGGGTTGAGAGTTCCGCAATCTCCTGCTGCTGGCGCAGGATCACCTCTTCGCGAGAACGCTGGAACACCTCCATAACGAAGAGGCCGAGTTGGTCGATCAGCGTCGACATGGACCAGCTCAGCTCGGCGGCGGCTTCCACGTTCCCCGCGTTGCGCCGAATGAGCGAAGACAGCGGCTGCTTGAGTGAAAAGACGAAGGTCGCTGTCTCTTTCGACGTGAAGCCCTGAAGCGCCCGCGAGCGCGAAACCTCGGCGAGCAATTCGCGCACGGTCAGAAAAGAGTCGGTCTCCATGTCCGCGAGGCCGCCGCCGGCGACAGCGTCGCGAAACGCCCGCAAAAATTCGCGGCACTGAGTTTGAAGCTCGCTGGCCTTGAGCTTGCTGGATCCAACGCCGATGCTCTCTTTCAGCGACTCGCCCCATTCCGCCAGCAGCGACGGCTCGTCTCTAGCGATCCACTTCGGCAAGGAGTTATCCATCGAGGCGGCAACGGCCATAGGCGCTCTTTTTGTTAGCGTAGGTAAATCTGGCCTCTGATAACGCGACTATTTCGGCGCAAGGGAGAAATGACCGCGAAACGCTAGTTTGACGTTATCGCAAGACATCAACTTTCCGTCACTTGCGTCCCGGCGACGTCGATTTCCAAGCAACCGGCGTTGGAATTCTAGTAGCGACAGGCATGTCCGGTCGACGCCCTGGGGGCGGACAAGTTTATTGCAGGTAAGGTTTTTGGCGTGGATGCTTTTACTGGAGCTCTTCGCCTCCTCAAGGTCGCCGTTGAAGTTGAAATGGATGTCGTGCTTGCACGCCAGTGTGCGCTTCGACTGGCCGAGCGCGCTGGCTTAGACCGCCGCGATCAGACCCGCCTCGCGACCGCAGTCTCAGAGCTTGCGCGCAACGCTTTCGTCTACGCGGGCGGCGGCGCGGTCGAATTTGCCGCCCGGCTCGATTTGACGCCGCAGATCCTGTTCGTCAGCGTTTCCGATCTCGGCCCTGGCATTGCTAACATCGATAGCGTTCTCAGCGGCGCGTATCGCTCGATGACCGGCATGGGGCTCGGCTTGATCGGTGCGAAACGACTCATGGATCGGTTCGAGATAAAGTCCGAACCGGGCGGCACAACCGTAACGATCGGCCTGTACTTTCCGGCTCGCCTGGCGCGGGTCGAGCCCCGGCAGTTGAGCGAAATTGCGGGAATTTTAGCCAGTGAGCGCGGCTTCGACACGATGTCGGTGCTGCGAGAGCAGAACCGGGAGTTGGTCCAGACGCTCGAGGAGGTCAAGCGGCGTGAGGAAGAAAGCCGGCAACTGGCCGAGGAGCTGGCCGAAACCAACCGCGGCGTGATCGCGCTTTACGCGGAATTGGACGAACGCGCCGAACAATTGCGCAAGGCCAGCGAGCTAAAAACGCGGTTCCTCTCGAACCTCAGCCACGAATTTCGCACGCCGCTGAATTCGGTCGTCGCGCTATCGCGGCTGCTGCTCGATCGGATCGACGGCGAGATCAACCCTGAGCAGGAGCGCCAGGTCGGCTTCATCAGGAAATCGGCGGAGGGGCTGCTCGAACTGGTCAACGATATGTTGGATCTGGCGAAAGTCGAGGCCGGCAAAACCGAGGTGCATCCGGTTTCGTTCTCAGTCGAGGATCTGTTTGGCGCGCTAAGGGGAGTGTTGCGCCCCTTGCGCAGCAACCTGGACGTGGAGCTGATCTTCGATGCCGAACCCGATTTGCCGATGCTCTACACGGACGAGGCGAAGGTCGCGCAGGTGCTGCGCAATCTGATTTCCAACTCGCTAAAGTTCACCGAAAAAGGAAGCGTCACCGTTACAGCGAAGGGCTCGCGCAGTTTAGACATGATTGAATTTGCCGTCATCGATACGGGGATCGGCATTGCGGCAGACAGCGTAGAAAGCGTGTTCGACGAATTCCACCAGATTGAGACCAAGCTGCACCGCAAAGCCAAGGGCACGGGGCTTGGGCTGTCGCTCTCGCGCTCGCTCGCAAAGGTGCTGGGCGGGACCCTGACGCTGCAGAGCGAATTGGGCCATGGATCGACGTTTCGGCTTGTCATTCCTTCGTTTGTGCGAGCTGTCGCCCAAAGCCCCGTATTAGGCGAGGACCGGCGCGCGTTGATTCTGTTGATCGATGATGACGACACTTTTCGATACGTTATTCGAAAGGTTTTAAGCGCAGACCCACATTATGACTTGATCGAAGCCTGCGATGGAGAAGAGGGCTTGCGGCTCGCGCGCATAGAAACACCGGATGCGGTTATCCTCGATCTGCAGATGCCCGGGCTGGACGGCTTTGCGGTGCTGAAGCAGCTTCAGGACGATGCGCGGACTCAGCAAGCCCCTGTTATTGTCGCGACGGCTTTACCCATCGACGCCGAACTCAGAGCAAAGTTGCCGGCGGGCGCACGGCTTATTTCCAAGACCCTCATTACCCGCGATACCGTGGCGTTGTTCTTGCGCGAAGCCACCCAGGGAGCGGCATGAACAATCTTGTAGTTCTGAATGTCGACGATGACCCTTCGCAACGCTACGTTAAGACGCGAGACCTGGAGCTCAGCGGTTTTTCCGTGCTTGAGGCGGTGTCTGGCGCCGATGCGCTGCGCAAGGTCGAGGACCACAGCCCCGGGGTCGTGCTGCTCGACGTTCAATTGCCCGACATCAGCGGACACGAAGTCTGCGCGTATCTCAAGGAGAAACACCCCGAGGTAATGGTGCTGATGACCTCAGCGACGCTCACCATGCCGGAACATCGCACGCATGGGCTCGAAGCGGGAGCCGATTGTTATCTCGTTCAGCCAACCGAACGAATCGAGTTGGCGGCCGCCGTCAATTCGCTGTTCAGGATACGCCGGGGCGAGGATGCGTTACGCGCTCTGAACGCCACATTGGAAAAACGCGTGCATGATCGCACAGCCCAACTAGGCGCAGCAAACTCCCAGTTGACGGCGGAGATTTCGCAACGTCAGAAGGCGGAATCCGCGCTGGTGCAAGCGCAAAAGATGGAGGCGATCGGCCATCTCACGGGCGGCCTTGCGCATGATTTCAACAATCTTCTGACCGCCGTAATCGGCAATCTCGATATGATCAAAGCGCGCGCGGTGGACCCTTCCGTTCGCAAGATGGCGGATAATGCGTATCGCGCGGCCAAACGAGGCGCCAAGCTTACTGCGCAACTGCTCGCCTTTTCGCGAAAGCAAAAGCTTATTGCGACGCCGACTGACCTCAACCGCCTAATAGTCGGCATGCAGGAACTGGTGAGACAAACGCTCGGGCCGAGCATATCAATGGAGATGGCGCTCGCCGACAATCTGGCTCCCGCTTACGCCGACGCCAACCAGATTGAACTCGCGATCCTCAACCTTTGCATCAACTCACGCGACGCGATGCCGCGCGGCGGCACGATCTCCATTTCCACCGCCGCTGTGGACGATGAAAATGTCTCGATCTGCGTCGCCGATAACGGGAGCGGCATGCCGCCTGAAATCATTGAGCGCGCGTTCGATCCGTTCTTCACCACCAAGCCGCCCGGGCAAGGAACGGGTCTGGGCCTCTCGCAAGTCTTTGGGGTGATCAGACAACTCGGTGGCAATGTCGAAATACGCAGCGAGGTCGACGTCGGCACGCAAATTTGCCTCACGCTCCGCCGCTCGCATTTAGCTGCGCGCGAACAGGCCGACGTCGAGATCGCGAGTCATCAGCGATATTCTGAAAAGATTCTCGTGGTCGATGACGACGCCGACGTACGCGGCGTAGTCACCGAGGCGCTTGAACAGGCGGGCTATAACGTGCAGGAGGCATCCGGCGCGGAGTCGGCCCTACTCGCGCTTGACAGTTTCGCGCCTGATCTCATCGTCGTCGATTATGCAATGCCGGAAGTGAACGGCGCCGAGGTTGCCCGCATGGCTCGCGCACGCCGTAAGGACGTGCCGATCCTATTCATGAGCGGCTTTCCCAACGACGATGAACTTGAGGCCGCGGCCGCAGGCTCCATCATGCTGCGCAAGCCTTTCAGTCCCGCCGAACTGTCTTCCGCGGTGCGCTCCGCGCTCGGAGGACGTCGAGGGAGATCCCAACTGATCAATTAGCATCAGTTACGGGCTTGATTGACGAGCGATCCCTAAGCGCTTTCGCTTCGCCAGCTTACCCCCATGGCGCTTATCCTACACGAAATCGCGACGAATTGGTCGAAATGCGGAGTTGTCGGCAGCGGCGGCGCCTTGTCCGTTACGCGGCGGAGCCAACGGGGGCGACGGCGCTTTGACTTGGGAAAAGCGGTTTGATGGCGATCGCCAAACCGAGGCGCCTTCGGAACTGGGCTTGGGACCAACGCTGATGGATGTCTCCGCGCGCCAGATGGGGGCGGCATGAAACGAAAACATCGCCGAGATGACTACCTCTAGATAATCCGTTTTAGGGGGCGGTATAGGGAATGGGTCCAGCAGTTTTACTGGCTGAAGATGAATTGTTCATCGCGCTTGACTTAGTTGATGCGCTCATTGCCGAAGACTTCGATGTCGACGGGCCGTTTATGACGACCGCGGAACGGATCGAGGCATGCAAAGATCGCCTAGCCCCGCTGCGCAGTGTTAGATGTTCGGCTAGCTGACGGCGATGTGTTTCCTCTTGCGGATCGCCGGCATGCGGCAGAAGTTTTGCTCATTTTCCACTCGGGCCCTATGACGAGCCACGACATCGAGCGTCGCTATTCCGGTGCGCAATCTTGCGAAAAGCCATATCCGGCCCATAAACTCGCGAGCCTGGTAAAACGCAATATGATGTAATCGGATTAAGCGTAAGTTGGACTGATTGGGAATTGCGGCGTTCCCTTCTGTCATCGCGTCGACATGGGAATCTGGGCAAGGAAAAGTGCAACATGCTTTTCCGATCAGACTCGCGAGGCGCTTATGGTCGAGCCGGACGTCGCCCTGACTAGACTATTCAAACCCACCCGCCATTACCGCTCCATATTCATTTCCGACATGCATTTGGGAACCCGTGGCTGTCAGGCGGGGCTGATCCTCGACTTTCTCAGATACAATGACGCGGATTCGATCTATCTGGTCGGCGATATCATCGACGGTTGGCGGATGCGCTCCAGCTTCTACTGGCCGCAGCAGCATAACGACGTCATTCAGAAACTCCTGCGTAAAGTGCGCCACGGCGCCCGCATGGTGTTCATTCCCGGCAATCACGACGAATTCGCCCGCCAGTTTATTGGCCTGACTTTCGGCGGCATCGAAATCGTGCGCAATACAATCCACGTCGCCGCCGACGGTAAGCGCTATCTCGTGATGCATGGGGACGAATTCGACGTCGTAGTTCGCCACTCGAGATGGATCGCCTTCTTGGGCGCCTGGGCATACGACGCCGCGCTGTTCATCAACACTCACTTTAACGACTTGCGGCGGTTCTTAGGCTTCGGCTATTGGTCATTCTCGGCCTGGGCAAAGCTCAAAGTGAAAAACGCAGTGAATTTCATCAGTTCTTTTGAGCATGAACTCGCCAACGAGGCGAAGCGTCGTGGCGTCGACGGCGTTATCTGTGGGCACATCCATCACCCCGGGATTCGCGACCTCGAAGGCGTCACTTATGTGAACACTGGGGATTTTGTGGAATCCTGCTCGCTGGTGGTCGAGCATTATGACGGCCGTCTCGAAGTGCTGCGATGGGCGACGGCCGCTCCGGACGCCGCGCTTGCGACAATGCGCGATTCGAGAGTGCTCGACGACGAGAAGGTCGTGGAGCCCGAACCGGCCTGATGCGGATATTGCTGGCGACAGACGCCTGGCGACCCCAGGTCAACGGGGTCGTCCACACGCTGGAGCGGATGGCGGCAGCCGCGGGCGAGCAGGGCGCGCAATTCGATTTCCTGACACCGAGTGAGTTCACGACCTTTCCGCTTCCGACCTACCCCGACATCAAGCTGGCTTTGGCGACGTCGGGCATGGTGAAGCGACGCATTGACGCCTCTGGCGCCGACCATATCCATATCGCCACCGAAGGACCGATCGGCTGGGCCGCGCGGGGCTACTGCCGCGAGCGCGGTCGCCTGTTCACAACCAGCTACCACACGCGCTTTCCCGAATATGTCTGGGCGAGAACGCGCATTCCCGAGGACTGGGTCTATACCGCGCTGCGCCATTTCCACGCTCCTGCGGGGGCTGTAATGGCGCCAACCGCCTCGATCCGCGAGGAACTCACACGGCGCGGCTTCGAGCGGGTGCAGATCTGGTCCCGTGGCGTCGACCATGCTCGCTATCAGCCCAGCGAGATTGACGTACTCAAACTGCCGCGCCCGATCTTTCTCTATGTCGGACGGGTCGCCGTGGAAAAGAACTTGGAGGCGTTGCTCACGCTGGATCTTCCCGGCTCGACAGTAATCGTCGGCGACGGGCCCGCGCGAGAAGGTTTGCAGCGCCGTTTCCGCAAGGCGCATTTCCTGGGCGCTCGCTTTGGCGAGGAACTTGCCTCGATCTACGCCAGCGGCGACGTGTTTGTCTTCCCATCACGCACCGACACGTTTGGCATCGTGCTGATCGAAGCGATGGCGAGCGGCTTGCCCGTGGCCGCGTTTCCGGTCGCTGGGCCGATCGACGTGGTGGGCGACAGTGGGGCGGGCGTGCTTAGCGAGGATTTGGGCGAGGCTTGTCTGGCGGCGCTCGAAATCTCGCGCGACATTCCTCGCGCGCATTCGCTAAAGTTTACTTGGAAGGAGAGCGCTCGGCAATTCCTGTCTCATATCGAGGCGTGCCGCGCGACGCGGCCCGATTTGGCGGCGATCAGCCAAACAGGTTGAGTTTTTGTTCGACGCCCATCTTATCCAAGTGAACCAGGGCCGCAAAGCGTCGCTCGAGCGCCGTTTGCGATTCTGGTAGAGGCTCCGTCAGGGCCGGGACCGGCGGAACGCGGACGCGAGCGTCGGCAAGCGGCTGAAGATCGGACAATATCGCCAGAAGGCGCCGCATCGCATCGGCCGTGCCGTCGGTCTCCGTCTTCGCCTTCGCGCGCTCTCTCTCATGCTCGGCGGCGCGAGCTTGCATGTCTTCGAGGGTGGCCATTATGCGATCGGTATCCTCGGCCCGCCAACGCCGGGATGACTCGGCCAGGAACCATCGCCCACGCTCCGTCTCCATCACAGCGGCCTGGATCAGGTCGAAGTCAGTTTCAGTCAAGCCTTGAGGCGGGCGGATCAAACTGAGATCTCCGTAGGGTAACAACAAAGCAAACTCGCTTTGCGGTTCAAAAATGCAAGTCCATTCTGCGCGACAAGCTTTTTTTACTACACAAACAGTTTACAATTTACGTAATCATGCGTCTGCGTCTGTCCGCCGCGATGCTGAAATCTTTCGGTCAAAGCAATAGGCGCTTCTCTCAAGCGAACCTGACTTGCTCGTGCAACGCGCATTACGATGATTTTCTGGCCCCCGCCGAGGGCAAAGAGCCGTTCGCGCAGGATCTCTAAGGCCGCGCTGACCCCGCGCTGCCGACGACAGCTCGCGATCGGAAAACGCTCGCATCGCCTATCCCCGGGACTTTACCGCCAAAATTTTGGTTTCGCATTGCTGCGCGAGGCGCCCGACGTCGAGCCGCATATCCTTGATCCCGTTCACAACTGGCGCAACAAGAACGAATTCGCCGAGACTGCGGGCACGCTGGTCACGATGTTCCGCGAAATTTTGCGCAAGTTTGAAGCGGAGACGAACGAGAATGTGCGCGCCGCGGGTCCGACGGCTCGCATCGCACTGGCCTGATTGTACAACAGTGCGTTAAATACGGAGCCTGCCAGCGCCCCGGCGTGTTGTCGCTTGCGAAAGAACGCAAGGCGCCCCATTTTCGGGTTTCAGACAAGGAATCGTGCGATGACCAACAAACTCGAATCCCTGCGTCGATGGAGCGTTCTGGTCGCCGACACCGGCGACATGGAGGCCATTCAAGTCTTTAAACCCACGGATTCAACAACAAATCCCTCATTGATCCTCAAGGCGGCGCAATTGCCCGCATACAAGCATCTGCTTGATGAAGCCGTCTCCTGGGGCAAAAAGAAAAGCGCGCCCGTTGGCGCCGTGACGGATCGGCTAGCGGTGAACTTCGGCGCTGAGTTGACCAAGCTGGTGCCGGGCCGCGTGTCGACCGAGGTCGACGCCGATCTCTCGTTCAACACGGAAGCGACAATCGCTAAAGCGCTGTCGATAATTGAAGGATACGCGGAGCGCGGCATCGAGCGCGACCGCATCCTGATTAAGGTCGCTTCGACCTGGGAAGGCGCGCAGGCGGCAAAGGCGTTGCAGTCGCGCGGCATAGACTGCAACTGTACGTTGATCTTCTCGCTCGCTCAGGCGATCGCCTGCGCCGATGCGAAGGCGTTCCTGATCTCACCGTTCGTCGGCCGAATCTTCGATTGGCATGTCAAGGACGGCGGAGGCCCCTACACCGGCGAGACCGATCCGGGCGTGATCTCGGTCAAGCAGATCTACGCGTATTACAAGACGCATGATATCAAGACCGTCGTGATGGGGGCGTCGTTCCGCAACATTGGCGAGATCGAAGCGATTGCGGGCTGTGACCGTTTGACAATCTCGCCGCAGCTGCTTGGCGAACTCGCGAAGATCGAGGGCGAAGTGCCTCGTCAGCTCGATGCAAGCGCACTGAGCGACAAGCCCGAGCGCATCAACCTCGATGAGAAGAGCTTTCGCTGGCGCTTGAACGAGGACCAGATGGCGACGGAAAAGCTCAGCGACGGTATCCGGCTGTTTAACAAGGATCTCGTGAGCTTGCGTAAGTTAATTGAGAAGCTGCTTTAGACGGAGGGGTCTAGGCCCACTTTTGCGCCGCTCGTCTACGATGAGCGGCGCATAGTCGAAATGTTGCGACGCTCACCCCACCCAGCGAAACCCACCGGCTTCGAACACGATCGCCCGCCCCTGATAGATGTTGGCGTCCTGCGCCTTGCTAGTCGGCAAGCTGCCGAGCGTCGCCATAAAACAGCGCGCGACGCCGCCGTGGGAAACGACGAACATGTCTTTTGTCTGTGCTTTCAACCAGGGCGTAAGCCGTTCCGCTAAATCGGCGTAGCTCTCTCCGTTCGGCGGTCGGAAATTCCATTTGTCGGCAGCGCGCACTCGCGCCGCCTGGGGATCGCGCGCCTCGATTTGCGGCCACGTATCTCCCTCCCAATCGCCGAATGTGAGTTCCTTCAGCGCATCGTTCAACGCATAGCGCTTGGATGGCAACCCCATACCGGCGCGCGCAAGCTCCATCGTTTCGCGGGTTCGCGACAGTGGCGAGGCGACAAACGCGTCAGCCGCTTCGAGCGCGTCGATTTCTCGACCCATCAGCTTGCGCAGATTTCGCCCTACCGCACTCGCTTGCTCGCGCCCCTTCGCGTTAAGCGCAATGTCGCGCTGACCTTGCAGCCGGCCCTCATAATTGTAGGCGGTCTCACCATGGCGGACGAAGAGGATACGATAGGGGAAGTTCACTTGGACTTTCAGCAAGTCACAGCGGAGACGGCCTGAGTCCGTAACGCTCGATTAGCGCCAGACATTCCGCTGCGCTCCCTACGCCCCGCGTGGTGGAGACTTCGCGCATCGACGCCGCCGCGCAGGCGTGACCGAGGCGCAGACACTCCTCCAAAACATGGCCTTCATGTAGCCCGAACAACACCCCCGCCGCGAACGCGTCGCCGGCGCCATTCACCCCGGCGATGTCGTTGCCCGGCATCGCAACCGAGCCCAGAGCAACTACCGCGCCCTCCAAGGTCGCGGCGATCGCCCCTCCGGGAAAATGCGCAATCGCGAGCGTGAGCGGACCCAGGTCAAGCGCCACTCGCAAAGCCTCGGCGACTTTGGCCGGATTGGTCGTCTGTCCGTCTCGGGTCTCAACATCGGCAATGCAGCCAATTTCGTAGTCGTTGACGATCAGAAGATCGAGATGCGGCAGGCAAGATCGCCCAAAGGCGCGCACCTTCGAGCGCTCGGTCGACACCATCTCGAGGTTGGTGCGCAACCCTGCGGCCCGCGCCTTGCGCAGCGTCGCCGCCCATCCCGTCGTCTCGTCGCGCCACGACGCGTCCATCAGGGCATGCGCGCCGGGCAAGCCGAGATGCAGATATCGAGCGCGGGTGTTTGAGAAATCGAAATGATCCGGCGAAAGCCTCGCCGCAATTCCTGGCCCGTAGAAATGCGTGCGACGACCGCTCTCGCGCGAATTATAGCAATCGCAGAATGGCGTCGCGCCCTCGCCCGAGACCAGCAGCCCCGCCCTTGCAATGCCCCAAGCGTCGCATTGCGCGATCAGAAAGCAACCGTCGTCATCGTCGCCCACCAGACCCATGGTCTCCACGGGCAAGTCGGGATCGAGCCGCTTTAGATCGACCGCCATATTGAAGCCGGAGCCGCCGCCCTGCCGGTCGAATTCCACGATCGTGGTCATCGTGTCTTCGGCCGGCCAAGCCGAAATCGACTTATTGAGATCGACGCACAACGTGCCCGCGGTCAGAACGCCACGACGCCTTTCCATCGGCGCGCTCCTCAGCCCTGTTTCAGGGCGGCTTCCGTGATTTCGCAATCCGCGCCGAGATCGCGCGCGGGTTTGATCTTCTTGTCGGCCAGCACGCCATGATAGGCGCGGACCGCCTCGCGCGGCGCGATGTCGCCGTCAGCCACAGCGCGCATGAAGCGGATCACGTCGAGCGGCGATTCCGCCAGATTGATCTTGCGTCCAAACAGCGCAACTCGTGCGCCGTATTTTTCGCTCTGCTGGATCAGCTCGAAACAATCCATCGTCGTACCCGCGCCGCCGCCGAGCACACCGACCACCACGCCTGGATCGTAAGAGGCGAGTTCATCGAGCGCACGCGGGCCGTTAAAGGCGATCTTTAGGAACAGCGGCCTTTCAGCCTTTGTCAGGCCAGCGAGGCAGCGCACGATCGAGTCGTTGACGAAGCGCGGCATGTCCTCGCCCGAAAGCCCTGACACATTCGGATTGAACACTTCGAGGAAATAATGAAGCGCGTTCGAGGCCGCGTCGGCGCGAAA
>JAYTRP010000332.1:0-14759 GCA_043746145.1 Hyphomicrobiales bacterium
CGATCTGCGTGCTCGACGAAGTCGATGCGCCGCTCGACGACTATAATGTGGAGCGGTTCTGCGACCTGCTCGACGAAATGAGCAAGCGTTCCGACACGCGCTTCATCACGATCACGCATAATCCGGTCACCATGGCGCGCATGGATCGCCTGTTCGGCGTGACCATGGCGGAGCGCGGCGTCAGCCAGATCGTATCGGTCGACCTGACCATGGCGGAGAGTTTTCTAGAGGCGGGTTGAGGGGCGTTGGACAGGCCTACAAAGGAGCGGCTTCATGATGTTTCGAACCGAGCCCGATCGCGTGCTTGCGGTGAGCCAGCCCGCGCATGCCTGGTTGGCGGGGCAACTGATGCGGGTCTGGCGCGAGCCGTTGTCCGAGTCCCTGCTGATGGCGGTCGAGCAGCATGACCTTGGTTGGCTCGACTGGGAGGTCGAGCCGACTTTCGATGGAGAGACCGGGCGGCCGCATCTGTTTCGCGACGTCCCCGCCGCCACGCACGCGCCGATGTGGGAACACGCCGTCGCTCGCGCCCATGCCGCCTGGGGTCCCCATGTGGCGCTGCTGATCTCGCGCCACGGGGCCGGCATTTACCGACGGTTTCTGGTTCGCTACACCGACGCGGCGGACGCGACGGCGGTGCGTCACTACGTCGACAAGAATGCGCGGCGAGAGGCGGATTGGTCGCCCGCATTGGGCTTCGACGCGGCGGAACTCGATCGCCAGTCGGCGCTGATCGCGTTCGCCGACGCGGTCTCGCTGACGCTATGCGGCGCGTTGCAGGCGCCGATCACGATCGAGGGCCCGCTCGGCGGCGAGAATGTGAAGTTTCACCTGGAAGCGGCGCAGGAGGGCTTCACGCTCGATCCCTGGCCCTTTCGCGCAAATGAGCTCAGACTCGATGGCGAGGGCCGGCCGCTGCCCCCCGCCGGGCGGTTCGCCGATGAGGGCGAGATGCGGCGCTGGCTCAAAACGGCGTCGCATCAGACGTTTGCCTGCACCCTGACGCCCGCCCGGCTCAGCTAGCTCTGAGGAGCGGCGCCTCGATCGCGTCCTCGAGCGTCCGTAGGCCGGGGGTGGGCGCGCTGACCAGCACCGCCATATTTCCCGGCGCGTGCTGGTTTTTCCACATCTTGGTATGGGCGAGCGGGATTTGCGCCCAGGGAAACACTTCGGACATGCAGGGATCGATCAGCCGCTCGATCACGAACTTGTTCGCCGCCGAAGCCTGCTTTAAATTGGCGAAATGCGAGCCCTGAATACGCTTCTGCCGCATCCAGACGAAGCGCGCGTCGAAGGTGAGGTTGTAGCCGGTGGTGCCGGCGCAGAACACCACCATGCCGCCGCGCTTGACGACGAAGCACGAGACCGGAAATGTCTGCTCGCCGGGATGCTCGAACACAGTATCGACGTCGCGCTTGCCGGTGATGTCCCAGATCGCTTTGCCGAACTTACGCGCCTCGATCATGTAGGCGTTGAATTCCGGGGTGTTGACCGTCGGCAATTGGCCCCAGCAGTTGAAATTCTTCCGGTTGATCACGCCCTTGGCGCCCAGCGACATCACGTAATCGCGCTTGGATTCATCCGAGATCACGCCGATCGCATTGGCGCCCGCCGCCGCGCAAAGCTGCACGCCGAAAACGCCAAGACCCCCTGAGGCGCCCCAGACCAGCACGTTGTCGCTGGGCTTCAGCCGGTGCGGCTCGTGCCCGAACAACATGCGATAAGCGGTCGCCAGCGTCAGCGTGTAGGACGCGCTCTCCTCCCAGGTCAGGTGCTTGGGCCGCGCCATTAGCTGGCGGTCCTGCACTCGGCAGAATTGCGAGAACGAACCGTCGGGCGTCTCGTAGCCCCAGATTCGCTGCGAGGCGGAGAACATGGGATCGCCGCCATTGCATTCCTCATCGTCGCCGTCGTCCTGGTTGCAATGCACCACGACCTGATCGCCGACCTTCCAGCGCTTGACCTTGGAGCCAATGGCCCAAACGACGCCCGCGGCGTCGGACCCGGCGATATGATAGGGCTGCTTATGACCGTCGAGCGGTGAAATCGGCTCGCCGAGCGCGGCCCAGACGCCGTTGTAATTGACGCCCGCCGCCATCACCAGCACCAACACATCGTGGCTGTCGAGCGTCCAAGTCGGCACCACTTCGATCTGCATGGCGTGCTCGGGCGGGCCGTGTCGGTCCTTGCGGATCACCCAGGCGTACATGTTCGCCGGCACATGACCGAGCGGGGGGATTTCGCCGATCTCGTATAGATCTTTCTTGACGGCGACGGGGCGCTTCGACGGCGGGACCACGCCTGAAGCGGCGGCGGCTATTCTGTCCATGACGTTTCCTGCTCTCGCGACGTCGGCGCTTGTCGCCGCGGCGTAGTTCGCAGCCGCCAGCGCCTCGCTGTTGCAGCGCAGCATGAACGGCGCGGTTGCAGAAATCAACTTGGAAATCGAGCTGACGATTAGACCCTTCGGCGTAGGCTGTTCATCGCCTGACAACGATTCTGGCGCACATTTGTAAATGTCGACAGCCGCTCGCGGGCTCCCCCCGATCGGTCGAGGAGATTCCGATGGTCGCCATGGCGCCAGTTTTTGAATTCATGAACGGCCTCGAAGGGTTCGAATGGACCGCATTCTGGGTCGGGCTGTTCTGCATTTTCATGTTCGCGGGGTTTTTTATCGATTATCTGATGCAGAAGCAGGGGTTCGGCCCGTATTTCAATTCTCTATTCGCAGCCGCTGGCACGTTCCTGGGATTATATCTCCGGTTCAACTATATCCAGCCCAGCCGAATCCACTTCTACGATCCCTACCTCAGCATCGCCTGTGTCTTCGGCGCGACGGCGTTGCTGATCGTGATGCTGGCGTTCCTGCGCAACAGGACTTCGTAGGCGGCGGGAGCGGACGAACCACTCACTCCCGCCACGGCCGGCTTTTCCCGGCCGTCCACGCCGAGCCGCCGGCAACCCATCTGAGGCCTATAATTCAACTTAGCGACGTGGATTGCCGGGACAGCTCGGTTATGACCGCGATGGCAGCGCTTAGGTTAGCGCATGCCTTCGCCTTCCCGGATCTACGCCTGCGCATAACGCTCCGCTGCGTGCGCCTGCCGAAAATTGGGCAGCATCGCGAGGCGAGCGGCGTTGTAGGCTTGCCATTGCGCCTCGTCCGGCAGCGGGGGAATCGTCACCGCCTCGCGTCGGTCAAAGCCGACCAGCGCCGCGTCGACCAGTTCGCCGACGTCCATCACGCCCGGGATCTGGTTGACGTCACGGCCCGAGCGCGCCCAGATCTCCGTGCGGGTCGCGGCCGGCATGACCGCCTGCACGTAGACGCCCTTCGGGCCGAGTTCGATTTCCAAACCCTGGCTCAGGAACAGAACGAAAGCTTTAGTGGCTCCGTAGACGGTCATCCCCATTTCCGGAGCGACGCCGACCACGGAGCTGATGTTGACGATCGCTCCGCGGCCTAACGCGCTCAGGCGCGGCGCCACGGCGCTGGCAAGGCGCGTTACGGCGGTAATGTTGAGGTTGATGAGCGCGGCGACCTGATCGGGGCTCTGATTGAGAAATCCACCCGCTCCCGCTGCGCCGGCGTTGTTGATCAGCGTTTCGATATTGGCATCGTCGCGCAGGCGCGCCTCGACGCGGGCGATGTCCGCGGGAGAGGTAAGGTCGGCCTGAATGACATCGATCGCAACCTTGTTCTCTTTGCGAAGGCCAGCGGCCAGGGTTTCCAGCCGGTCGCGGTCGCGCGCGACCAGGACCAGATCGTAGCCGCGCCTGGCGAAGCGGTCGGCATAAACGGCGCCAATGCCGGACGAGGCGCCGGTGATCAGGACTGTGAACTTGTGGGACATCGAAAAAAATCCTACCTTTATTCATGATAGTCATCATGTAAGCGACACATTATGATGGTCATGATTAGAGTCAAGTCGGCTTCTGAAGCGCGGAGCAAGTTTCGCCACATGAAAACCAGTCGCGGGCAAGTCGAGCAGAACCGCCGAATTATTCTGAAAGCGGCCGGCCGGCTATTTCGCCAGCGCGGGTTCGACGCCGTGACCGTGTCGGATGTGATGCAGGCTGCTGGCCTGACGCACGGCGGCTTCTACGGTTATTTCAAATCGAAGGATGATCTGATCGCCGCAACGCTTGTACAATTATTCACCCCGTCGGCGGGAGACGGCGCCGAGCGGGCAGTTTCCGCAGCGGCCTATCTGACGCCCTCGCATCGGGACGATTGCGCCGGCGGATGCCCCGTGGCGGCGCTCGGCGCCGACGTGACCCGCCAATCGCCGCAAGCCCGGGCGAAAATGACGGCGGCGTTACGCGGCACGATTGAACGGCGCACCCGCCGGGCGCCCGGCGAAAACTTTGCCGCGCGACGGCAAGCCGCGATCGGAAGCTGGTCGGCGATGGTGGGCGCGATGATTTTGGCGCGAATGGCCGACGACCCCGAGTTGTCGGACGAGGTGCTGGCCGCCACAAGCGCCTGGATAGGGCGCGAGGCGCCTGCGCCTTTCGACGGGTAGTCGTCCCCGGCGTTTTCTGCGATTGTGCGATGCGCAATTTTGTTCCGAGCGACAGGCGGCGGGTGCGATAGGAATGACAGTCCCGAGCGGCGCCCTCCCGACGCGCGACAAACCCTGGATCTTCCGCACCTACGCCGGCCACTCCAGCGCGGCCGACTCGAACCGCCTCTATCGCGCCAATCTCGCCAAGGGCCAGACCGGCCTGTCGATCGCCTTCGATCTCCCGACGCAGATCGGCTACGACAGCGACCACCCGCTTGCGCGCGGCGAGGTCGGCAAGGTCGGCGTCGCGATCTCGCATATCGGCGACATGCGGGCGCTGTTTGAAGACATCCCGATCGCGACGATGAACACGTCGATGACGATCAACGCCACCGCCTGCTGGTTGATGGCGCTCTATGTCGCGGTCGCCGACGAACATGGCGCGCCGCGCGGCGCCTTGCAGGGCACGACGCAGAACGACATCATCAAGGAATATCTGTCGCGCGGGTCCTACGTGTTCCCGCCGGATGCGTCGCTGCGGCTCACCCGGGATCTGATCCTGTGGTGCTCGCGCGAGGCGCCAAAATTCAATCCGATGAACGTCTGCTCCTACCATCTGCAAGAGGCGGGAGCGACGCCGGTGCAAGAGCTGAGTTATGCGCTGGCGACCGCGATCGCGGTGCTCGATCGCGTGCGCGCGTCCGGTCAGGTCAGCGAGGCGGGTTTCGCCGACGTGGTTGGCGCGATATCGTTCTTTGTCAATGCAGGGATGCGCTTCGTCACCGAGCTCTGCAAAATGCGCGCTTTCGCCGAGCTTTGGGATGAGATCGCGCGTGAACGCTACGGCGTCGCCGATCCGGCCAAGCGGCGCTTCCGCTATGGCGTGCAGGTCAACTCACTGGGTCTGACTGAACAGCAACCCGAGAACAACGCCTATCGCATCCTGATCGAAATGCTCTCGGTGGTCCTGAGCAAAAACGCGCGCGCGAGGGCGGTGCAACTGCCGGCCTGGAACGAGGCGCTCGGCCTGCCGCGCCCGTTCGATCAGCAATGGTCGCTGCGGCTGCAACAGATCATGGCTTATGAAACCGACTTGCTGGAATATGGCGATTTGTTTGAAGGCTCGACGGAAATCGCCGCCAAGGTGGAGGCGCTTAAGGCCGAAGCCCGCGCGGAGCTAGCCGCAATCGACGCGATGGGCGGCGCCGTGAAGGCGATCGAGACCGGCTATCTCAAGCAGAAGCTAGTTGAATCCAACACCAAGCGGTTGGAGGCGATCGAGCGAGGCGAGCAGATCGTGGTCGGCGTCAACAAATTCACCAACACAGATCCTTCCCCGCTCACGGCCGGCGAGGGGCTGATCCTCACGCCCTCGCCCAAGGTGGAGGGCGAGCAGATTGCGGCGCTGACAGCTTGGCGCCGCGCGCGAGACGCTGCCCGGGTGGAGGCGGCGTTACAAGCCTTGCGGGCCGCCGCCGCGAAGGGCGAGAACATCATGCCGGCGTCGATCGAAGCGGCGAAAGCGGGCGTCACCACAGGCGAATGGGGCGCGGCGTTGCGCGCGGAATTTGGCGAATATCGCGCTCCCACCGGCGTGCGTCCGACCGCGCGGCAGGGCGCCGACGATCTCGACGAGCTTCGCGCCGAGGTGCATCGCGTCTCCCTCAAGCTGGGGCGCCGGCTTAAATTCCTGGTCGGAAAACCCGGCCTAGACGGTCATTCCAACGGCGCCGAGCAGATCGCCACGCGGGCGATCGATGCGGGAATGGACGTGATCTACGACGGTATCCGCCTGACCCCAGACGAGATTGTCGAGCGCGCCCGCACGGGCGTCCACTGCATCGGCCTGTCGATCCTGTCGGGTTCGCATCTGGCGATGACGCGCGAAGTGCTCGCCAAGTTGAAAGCCGCGGGCCTCGGCGATGTGCCCGTCGTGGTTGGCGGCATCATCCCGCGCGACGATGCGGCGCTGCTGCGCGCAGAAGGCGTAGCGGCGGTGTACACGCCGAAGGATTTCGCGATCAACGGGATTATCGGCGAGATCGCGAAATGTGTAGAGAACGCTTGGGAGAAGGCGGCGCTCGCAGGGGAGAGTTAGCGGCGGCGGCTTAGATCGCCGGGAGAAGCCCAGACATCATGCCATCAACCACTCGTGCGCAGGCTCGTTATAAAACCGCCAGATGCGCTTTGGCCCCGCCATGACGTTGAGATAGTAAAGATCATAGCCATGCGGGGCCGCGACGGGATGGTAGCCGCGCGGGACGAGAACGACATCGCGATCCATAACCGTCATTGTTTCATCGAGGTCTCCCTCTTCCGTGTAGACGCGCTGAAACGCGAAACCCTGCGGCGGCGAGAGACGGTGATAATAGGTCTCTTCGAGCAGCGATTCCGCCGGCAGCGCGTCGCGGTCATGCTTGTGCGGGGGGTAGCTCGACCAATGGCCTCCCGGCGTGATCGCCTCGACAACCAGCAGGCTTTCCGCTGGCGCATTTTCGGGCAGCACGTTGCGAATACGCCGCAGGTTGGTCCCTTTGCCTCGCTCGAGCGTCTCCACGTCATTGGGCGCGATCAACCGGGGCGGGAACTTGCCCACCGCCGGCGATGAGCAAATGGCAATTTCGCAAGGCCCTTCGGCCTCAATCAAAATGTCGTGGCCGGGAGGCGCGTAGACGGACCAAGGGGAGCCCGCGAACACGCTTTCGCGCTCGCCGATTACGCCGGAATCAAAGTTCTTGGTGGTAATGCGCGCCTTTCCCGAGAGAAGGACGATACAGACTTCTCGAGGCGCGCCAATCAGTTTGGCCTGCTCGCCCTTAGCCAGGCGCCGCGTGGAAAAACTCACATAGGTCCAGCCGGCGCTTTCCGGGGTGATATCGTGGAGAACGCCGTTCCCGTTAAGGTTCGGACGCACGAGCAACGGGGATTGCGACATGGATCATCTCCTGGAGTGCGCGGCGTCTGGCAACGGGTCGCCGCTCTGCCTGACGCTAGGTGAGTTTCAACTATTCGCGCCGTCGCGCCAATATTCGCACAATCGCGCGAAGGAATCAGCCATGGCGCGGATCGCCTCGGCGTCGCTACAGCCGCCAGACAGCCAACGCTGGGCCGGCTCGACGA
This sequence comes from Hyphomicrobiales bacterium, assembly GCA_043746145.1. Lineage (GTDB taxonomy): Bacteria > Pseudomonadota > Alphaproteobacteria > Rhizobiales > Beijerinckiaceae > Roseiarcus. Next base: position 7,629 of record JAYTRP010000332.1, read on the forward strand.
AGATGGTGCGCCCTACGGCGAAGCCTTTGACGAAGGGATGCGCGCGGGCGAGGCGAAAGGCTTCGCGGAGGTCTTCCTCGGGAGCTTCCAATCCCAGGACCATCACGCCACGGCAGAGCGGATCGCCGGCTTGGATCGCCGCGCCGACGTGGCGCCAGGCTGCGGCGGAGGGCTGACCCTCCAGTTTCCACCAGTCCGGCTTGACGCCGATTTCGTAAAGGCGGGCGATCACGTGGGCTATTGTGGAATCGTCGATCAACCCGTTTTTGCTCGCGATGATTTCGATCAGCAGTTCCCGCCCGACACGCCGCGCGGCGTCGTAGACGCGGGTCAATTCACGCTCCTGGCGGGCCTTCAGCTCTTCCGGATCGTCGGGATGGTAGAAACAAAGACATTTTATCGTGTGGCTCATCGGCCATTCCACCAGCCGCGCGCCAAGCGATCCGCCATACTCGAAATCGAGCGGACGCGAACCCGGCTCCTCGACTGGGCGCGCGATCCAGAATCCCAGTTCGTCGGCCCTGAACAGCGCTTCGCGACCATAGCGCCCGTCGAGCAACACGCCATAGCCGGGCCGACCGCCGGCAACTTCAGCGGCGGCCTCGACCGCAAGGCGCTTGAACGCGCCGATCCGTTCACGGGAAGCGCCGGCTTCGTCAGCGATTTTTTCAAGTTGAGCGCGATGGTCGATCGCAAGCGCCATGATCGTATCGGGCTGCGCGCGGCGAGTGGTCGCCCAGTGTACATGGTTGAGAGCCTCGTCGTTGCGAAGCGCCCGGTGCGGCGAGCCGCTGTCGAGGAATGCGCGCATTTCGGCCCAAGTCGGATATTCCGCCGAGCATAGCAGGCGCGAGACGGCGAACGCCCCGCCGGCATTGGCGTAGGCGCAACAGGCTTCGATCGGTTCGTCGCGCAGCCAGCCGCGCAGAAAGCCCGACATGAAGGCGTCCCCAGCGCCGAGCACATTGTAGACCTCGACGGGAAAGCCCGGACCCTTGATCCCATCCTCGATCGAAGCGGGAATCGCTCCGGGAAAAACGACGCAGCCCATCGGACCGCGCTTCATCACCAGGGTTGCGGCGCTTTGAGCCCGAATGGCGCGTAGTGAGGCTAAGGGATCGTCGACCCCGCCGGCGATCATGATCTCCTCTTCTGTACCGACGATCAGATCGCAAAGCGGCAGGATCGGCTGAAGATGCTGCGAAACGCGGTCCGACCGGATGTAACGCTGTTCGCCCGAATCATGCCCGGCAAGGCCCCAGAGATTGGGGCGGTAGTCGATATCGAAGGCGACCTTTCGGCCCGCTTTGCGTGCATAGGAGATCGCGAGATTCTGCGCCGCGGCGGTGTTGGGCCGGGCAAAGTGGGTGCCGGTGACGACGATCGCTTTCGCGCTGGCGATGTAGCTCTCGTCGATATCGCTCTCGTCGAGCGCGCCATCGGCGCAATCCTCGCGATAGAAGATCAGCGGGAACGTCTTGTCGTTGCGAATTCCCAGCAAAACCAGCGAGGACAACCGCGTCGGGTCGGTGCGCACGCCCTGGACGTCGACGCCCTCACGCGCGCATTGCTCGCGAATGAAGCGGCCCATGTGTTCGTCGCCGACGCGGGTGATCAATCCGCTCTTGAGGCCAAGACGCGCGGTCCCGATCGCGATATTGGTGGGGCAGCCGCCAACCGCCTTCGAGAAGCTCGCCATGTCTTCCAGCCGGCCGCCTACCTGGGCCCCGTAGAGATCAACGGACGAGCGGCCGATTGTAATGACGTCGAGAATGGGCACGCGCAGGGCTCCAGACGGCAGGGGCAAGCTCAAGGATCGAGCGGTGGGTCTGCAACGCCGACGACGTTCTGATCGAAATCGATATTGGAGCCTGTCATCAGGCCGGATTCTTCAGAGGCTAGGTAGGCGCAGGCGCGCGCGACCTCACGCGGATCGATCAGGCGGCCAAACGGGCGCGTTTTGACGGCTTCGTCCAGCCAGCCATCCTTTGCGCCGTGGTAGGTTTTCATGATCCGGTCTTCGCCGGGGGTCGACATCCAACCGATGTTGAGCCCGTTGACGCGGATTCGGTGTTTTAACAGCGAATGGGCGACGTTGCGCGTCAAAGTGGCCAGCGCGCCCTTTGACATGCAATAGGCGGTGACGAACGGCTGGCCGCCATGCGCCGACATGGATTGAATGTTGACGACGGAGCCCTGAATCTTCTCGCGCTTCATGATCGTGACCGCGCCTTGCGTCAGGAAAAACGGCGCGCGCACATTCACGTCCATGATCTCGTTATAGCGCTCTTCCGTCGTGTCGAAGATGTTGCCGCGATCGGTCAGCGCGGCTGCGTTGACCAGCACATCGATACGGCCGAACCGTTTGTCGGCCTCGGCGATCACCTTGCGACATTCCGCGACCTTGGCGAGATCCGCGGTCACGAAGAAGGTGGGGCAACCCGTAGCCGCGATTTCCTCTGCGACTCGCTGGCCATTGGCGGTGTTGCGTCCGCAGATCACTAGCCCCGCCGCGCCGCGGGTCGCGAACAGGCGCGCGATCGCCTCGCCCAAGCCTTGCGAGCCGCCGGTGACTACCGCGAACTTGCCGTTCAAGTTTGCCGGGCCGTCGTAAGCGCGGCGCGGCTCCAGGGAAGTCGCCATGATGTTTCCTCCTGATTGGTGCGTGGCCGGCTTACGCACGCAAGCGCGACCTTACCGCTAGTGAAACAAAAATTCTATTCGTTAGTCAATATGGAACGGGTATTCTTTTTTCGGGGGCGGCGCCAGAGCGAATAGCGAATGACTACGTCACATCGCTGGTGGTATTGGCCGATCCAATGATTTGCGATCATGGGTCCATGGAAAAAATCTGCATAGGGAGAGGGAGAGGATGTTTCGCGACGTTGTATGCCGCATCCGATCCGAACACGCGTCCGCGAACTTCACGACGCGTCGTCCCATGGCGACTTATCTACATTGAAAGTCGCCGGCCGGAGGCTCGGTGCGCCTCGACCCCAAAACCGCAGCCTTGGACGCACAATATCCGGCAAGTCTGATCGCCGGAGAAATGACTTCACCCGATCGCCTGGATTGTTTGACGGGGGGACTTCCAAGAGGAGGATCGAGATTGCAATTGCAGTCTCGCTATTCTTCATCTGCCCGCCTCGGCCCGTCGCCGCAAAGCAGTTCAGGTCTTCGACATCCAGCCCGGCAAATGTCCTCCTAAACCGGCGTTCCCGCTCCACTGAACCAGTCCGCCAAGGGCCCACCGAAGGCGTCCCATATCCCTTTTAGGGCGGTTGCCGTACCTGCCGCAGCCTTAATATCGTCAAGTGTCTGTTTGACGCCGTCCCTATCGCGTTCCCCGGGCTGTTTAGTCCCCTCCTCCTGAAGAACCTCCAATTAGGATTCGAACCTTTTCCGGCGCGCGAGCGAGAAATCGGTATCGAGAAGCGCCTTCTTGAAGGGCTCAATCAGCATCGCCAAGTCTTTGGGCGAGGAATTAGTCGTCATCGTAATAGATCCCGACGACCCGCTGACCGGTCCTGTGCCTAGGTTTCCCGTATTGGAAGAGTTAGTTAGCGTATTATTATGTGAATTGTTAATGATCGTCACCAAATTAATGGTCAGGTGAATACTGCCATCCGGTGTAACCTTAGGTATCTCGATTTCGTGCGTCATTCCATCAGGAAGACGCTTTCGTCTTACTCCGATATCGAGACCTGCACTGTGTAAGCTCATCAAAAATTTGGGCGAGCGATGTAGGCGTCTCAGTCATTTTGGCAGCCGATACGAGATATCCCAATATCGGCCTGCTTTTTAGAGAGTCAACTTACCCGTGCGCAGCCGCCGCGCGTTGCTTGCGATGATTGAAGTTCTTGGCGCCTTCGAGCGCCGGCGTCTGAACCTCCTTGAAGACCTTTCGCTCCTCATTAATCGCCGCTATCGTCAGGCCGCTAGCCGCATTGTCAGCCGCCCAGCCCAGCAAAAGAAGTGCGTTCTCCACGACGTCCTTCTTCGTCGAAAGATCGCAGACATCCATTAGCCGGTTCAGCAGGCGCTCATGACTGTCTGAAAGTTCAATCTGCAATCTAATTGACATGGACAATCTCCTGTCGTCGAGGAGGTCTCTGCGGCCAAGCCCAGGACCTCCGACGAACTATGTTCTTTCCGCCCTTAGCCGGGAGAAAGAACGCTTGGCTGAAGTTCTACGCCGTGACTTTCGAGATCAGCAAGAACTTGTTCAACTGTAAGAATTTCGACTTCTTTATCTCTAGTATAACCCTTCAACGATTGCTCGCTGCCTTCGCCAATATCTTGGGCCATCTGAGGCTCCTAAGTGCGCGGATTCTAAGAAAATCGGACATGGAGGTCTCCGTTTGGAATTTCATGAGTTAGAGGAGAGCTGGAATTTGTGTTTATAATGAGCGGTATATGAGTATTTTTTGCTCGATTCAAGAGTAATCCGTCACTATCGCGAGGCAACACGCGTAACATCCATACCGATGTGCTGAATCCATCAGTGTCCAATCCTACCCCCGATCCCGTGCGATGACAGGATCGCCCTTGCGCGCGTGCAGAGCGCGGAGCGCCTTGCGGATATCTTTACTCTTTGCCAGCAAAGTGCGGCCGCCGTCGTTCCGGAGCTTTCGATGCTGGCGCAAAGCATGGACGCTGCGCCTCAGCGCAGCGCGTCGTCAAACCCCCAAGCCGGGGAACTCAATCTGCGCCCGCTTTCCGCATTCGTGGAGATAGCGGCCGATTGCGAAGCCGCTCAACGTATCGCGGCTTGGGTGCGATCGTATTTGATGCGTCCGCATCCCCAGCTCGGCCGCTCCGGTGCGGTCTGCCCCTACACGTCGCAATCGGCCAAGCTCGATCTTGCCCGCATAGGGGTTAGCGACGCTCACGACGAGAAGGCGGTCTTTGCGGTTATGCGCGAGGCGATCAGGGCGTTCGAAGTGCTCGATGCCCCGACGAGAATGAAATTCCTCCGAACCGTTATCGTTGGCTTCCCGAACTGTGGGGGCGCCGAGGGCCGCGCGACTTTGAAGCGCGTGCAGAACCGTCTTCGCTCGGAGTCCATTGTGAAAGCCAAGATGATCGGCCTGTTCGAGCCGGATGCGCCGGACCAGGGCCTGCTCAATCCCGACTTCCGCCCGCTGCGCTCGCCGGTTCCGCTGCTCGCCATCCGCAGCCTGGTCGAGAATGACGCGCCGTTCGTTTTGCGCAACATAAGGCTGCTGCCAATTTACCTGTTCAAGTTCCCGTTCACCGGCCCCGGCAAACTGGCGAGGCTCCTGTGGCGCTAGCCGCTCACGCCGAAATTTCCGCGGTGGATAGGGCGCATCCCGTGTCGCAATCGGCGGATTGCCGCTTCGAGTTTATCCGCGACATCGCGGCGCTGGAAGCCCTCGGCATAGCGTGGGGGGCGCTTGATCAACGCTGCGGCGATTCGCGGCTGGGCTTTGTTTCATTTGGCTGGATTGCGTCCTGGGCGCGGCGCTATGCCGAGCCGGGCCGTCAATTGCGTGTCGTCGCTGGCTACTTCGAGGGCCGGCTGGCGATGGTCTGGCCGCTGATCGTGCGGCGGAGCTTTGGGCTCACGATACTCGAACAACTCGGCGAGCCTTTGTGCCAGTATCACGACGCGATGCTCGACCCGGAGGCGCCGGCGCAGGCGCTTGTGCGAGGCGCGCTGGCCGCTCTTGGCGAACAGAAGTTCGACCTGATCCGCCTTCGTCGCGTGCGCCAGGATTCGGCGCTTCACGCTGTGCTGATCGAGGCCGGCGCCCGCATTGCGCGCACGCAAACTGCGCCCTTCGTCACACTGTCGCCGTCCCCTCAAGCGGGGGGAAACTCGAAAAGCCGCGCTAACCGCCGCCGTCGGCTGCGCCGACTGCAGGAAGCCGGCGAGATCACGTTCGAAGTCGCCGAGAGCCCCGAACGCGCGGACGCGCTGATCACGGCGGCGTTGGCCTTGAAGCGCGACTGGGCTTTGCGCCATGGGTCTCGCGCGCCGGCGGTGTTCGATCCGCGCTTCGAGGCCTGCTTTCGCGATGCGGCGCGCAGCGGCGATCCGTACGCCTCGCTGCGCGTGTTCGCGATGCTCCATTCGGGCCGTCCGATCGGCATCGAGATTTCGCTGGCCTATCGCGGCCGGCTATTCGCCCACGTGCTCGCGCATGATTGTTCGCTCGCCAAATTCGGCGTCGGCGCGGTGCTCGCCGACGCCTCTATCGATTGCGCTCGGGCGGAGGGCTACGAAATCTTCGATCTGCTGGCGCCCGCCGACCCCTACAAGACCGAGTGGGCGCATGGCGAGGTCGAGGTCAACGACATATTGCTGGCAGTGGCATGGCCGGGCGCCATGTTCGGTGCGCTAACCACGGAGCTTGGGCGCGCGGCGCGGGCTGGAATCCGCCGCGCTCCGGCCTCGCTGATGCGAGCGCTGGTGCGACGGGCGGAGCGACGACGGCTCGACACCTCGATAGAGCCGCGCTAGACCCCGTCAGCCGCCAAATGGCGCGCCTTTCAACGAGGGGACCCCCGCATGCGATCTCGCGCCGCCGTCGCCTGGGAAGCTAACAAACCGCTCACCATCGAGACGATCGAAATCGGCGGCCCCCGGGCGGGCGAAGTCCTGGTTGAGATCAAAGCCACCGGCGTCTGCCACACCGACGCCTACACGCTGTCGGGATTGGATTCCGAGGGCAAATTTCCCGCCATTCTTGGGCACGAAGGGGCGGGCATCGTTCGCGAAATTGGCGCGGGCGTGACGAGCGTCAAAGTCGGCGATCACGTGATCCCGCTCTACACGCCGGAATGCCGCAACTGCAAAACCTGCCTGTCGCAGCGCTCCAACCTCTGCACCGCCATCCGGTCGACCCAAGGGCAAGGGTTGATGCCCGACCAAACCTCGCGCTTCTCCTGCCAGGGCGGAGAAGTGTTCCACTACATGGGGTGTTCGACCTTCTCGAACTTCACGGTTCTACCCGAGATCGCCGTCGCGAAAGTGCGCGAGGACGCGCCGTTCGACAAGATTTGTTACATCGGCTGCGGCGTCACGACCGGAATTGGCGCTGTTGTCTGGACGGCGAAGGTCTGGCCGGGCGCGAATGTCGTCGTCTTTGGTCTCGGCGGCATCGG
>JAYTRP010000333.1:0-14687 GCA_043746145.1 Hyphomicrobiales bacterium
GTGCAGCCACGGCCGCAAATTCGGCGATGCGTGGCGCGAGCCCGGCCCGAAGTTCATCGTCCCAGGGCAGGCCGTCATCGCCGAGGACATCGACTAGGATCGGGTCGAGGAACCGTCGATCCGATGGGCTATAGGGACTTGCACGACGGCGATCGCCGGGAAAAAGGGCATGCATGGGGCTGACGCCAAAATACGCCGCGCCGTTACGCCCCGCGGCGGCGCCGGCCGTCCCTAATGTCGTGAAATCACCGATTCCCTCATCGCCGGGATCGCGGCGCAGCGCGTAGAGCTGACCCGATACTCCGAAACGCTTCCGTGAGGTCCGCTCGGCGCCGAACGCCTGGGGCGGCGAAATAGTGAGCAGAGAGGTGCAGCCATCGACCTCCAGCCGGTGCCGCCCGACGGGTATTTCCGGCAGGTCGAAGTAGCGCTCCTCGATCTCTCGCCCGTTAGGCAAGGTAAGGCGTTGACTGCCGGAATCGTGCACAGCGCCCGTGAGCTTGCGCCCATCTTCCAGCAGGAGATGATACTCCATCCCGAACGGGGCCTGCGAAACGTCGCAACGCATTGGCGCTTTCATGGCGGCGCCGTGCGAGATCGTGAGACACGGAGGCAGCGTCCGGGCGCTGGTCTCCTCTATCAAGCGGTCCAAGGATTCGCGGGCCTGTGCTTGCGTACGCGCAGGCATCCGCACCGCGTCGAGCAGCGCCAACTTAGTTGCGGCGGACACGGCCGTGTGTCGACCGGTCACGTCCCACCATGCGGTCGCAATTCCCGCCGCGGCGGTGAGCGTGTCGACGTCGCGCGCATCGGGCGCCCGGCCGCCTCGTGGGCTGGAAACAATATCCGCTTCGGCAAGGATAAGGGTCGAGCGCGCGGCCCAGGAAATACGGTCGGCAAGGTCGGTGGGCCCTTCGGCGCGGGAATCATCGCTGGTGTCGATCAGCAAGCGCCACAATTTACCCGCGTGATTGTCAGGAAGGCGCAGCGAGGTCGTTCCTCCCCGATTCATAGCGACAATGACACGGTCCACGCCAGGCGCGGCCAATACGGCGGCGAGCGCGTCGCCATAGGGAGAATTCCAATGCGCGCTGTCGTTTATGGGACATTCGGCGTCGCGCCACTCGACATCCGGCGTGCCCGTGTCGTCGAAGGGACGCCCCTCGAGCCAAGGGGTCCGACTTAGCGCGGGAAAGGCGAGGCGGATGCGGGCGAGCCGGCCGACGAAGGCGATTAGCGCCGTATCGGCCTTCGCCCAGTCGATCCAGGAGAGTGCGTTATCCTGAGCATAGGCGTTGTTGTTTCCCTGTTGGCTATGGCCAAGTTCCGAACCCATCGCCAGCATAGGCGTCCCGCGCGCTATGAGTAGCGTCGCGATAAGATTGCGCATGTCTCTCGCGCGCCACGCCAACACGTCCGCAGCCTCGGTCGGCCCTTCGACGCCGTGGTTCCAGGAGTAGTTCTCGTTCGAACCGTCGCGGCTCTGCTCCCCGTTCGCGTCATTGTGCTTCTGTTGGTAGGAGACGAGATCGGCGAGCGTGAACCCATCATGGGCGACCACGTAATTGACGCTCTTGGTCGACCCCGGCGAGTCGTGGAAAATGTCGCGCGATCCGGCGAGACGCGTCGCCAGTTCGCCCCGCATCCATCCGTCGCCGCGCCAGAAACGCCGCGTTGCGTCGCGAAAGCGATCATTCCATTCGCCCCAACCCGAGGGAAAGCCGCCGAGCCGATAGCCGCCCGGTCCAATATCCCAGGGCTCGGCGATCATCTTGGCTTGCGAAAGTACAGGATCCTCCGCGATCGCCGCGAATAAAGGCGCCTGTGCGTCGAAGCCATAGGGACGCCGGCCCATCGCAGTCGCGAGATCGAAGCGAAAGCCGTCGATTCCGCCCACAATCATCCAGCGTCTAAGTGCGGCGACCGCCATCGCGACGCTAGCCGGTCGGTCCAGTGCGACGCAATTGCCGCATCCCATGTCATTGATGTAGCGCGACAGATCCTCGGGGATCAGTCGGAAGTACGAGGCGTTGTCGAGCCCGCGGAACGAGAGCGTCGGGCCGAACTCGTCGCTTTCGCCATTGTGGTTCAGCACGACGTCGAGGATCACCTCGAAGCCGGCGGCGTGTAGCGCATCGGTCGCCAGTCGCACCTCCGCCCAACCGTCCGGGGCAAGGCGCGGGTCCGGGGCGCCCCAGATCACGGGATTATAGCCCCACGCGTTAACGAGCCCTAACGGGGGCAGATGCCGCTCGTCAACGAAAGCGTCGGCGGGCATAAGTTCGATGCTGGTTACGCCCAGCGATTGCAGATGCGCGATAACCGGCGGTTGTGCGAGCGCTGCAAAGCGGCCGCGCGTTGCTTCAGGAATATCAGCCCGAAGCTTGGTGAAGCCGCGGATGTTGAGTTCGTAGAGGATCGTTCGGTCCCATGCGAAGCGGGCAGCGCCAGCTTTACCCGCGGGCAGGGCCTCGATCACGGCTTTGGGCGCATAGGGGCCGCTGTCCAATCCGCGCTCAAACATCGAGGGATGCAGATGATAGGGGCGATCGAGCCGGGCCGCATAGGGGTCGGTGAGAAGTTTGGAAATGTCGAACCGGTAACCGTGTTCAGGTTCGAACGGACCGTCCGCCCGAATTCCGTAGCGCGTCCCAGCTTTGGCGCCCGGGATGAAGCCGCGGTGTATGCCCGCGTCGTCCCGCTGCAACTTTATCCGCGCGCTCTCGGTCTCGCCCTCAAACACACAGAAATAGACTGCGCTTGCGTGGGCCGAGAACACGGCCGCCTCGACGCCGTCAAGGCGCAGTTCAACCCCCAGGGCCCCAGCCGTCGATGTTTGCGTCATGGTTTAGTTCCCGCCGGCCAGCGCTCGATACAGGGAGGCGTATCGCTTGGCAGGGATACGCCAGGAAACGTCCGCGCGCATCCCGTTAAGCCGCACTCGACGCATCGCAGGAGCATCGGCGAACAGCGCAAACGCGCGGGAGAGCGCGTGTTCTAGCTCGGTGACGGTAGGGGGAAAAAATTGCAGGCCGGTCGCGACGCCTGCGGTCAACGACGCGATATTGGCGTCGATCACCGTGTCCGCTAGGCCCCCGACATGAGAAACGATCGGCGGCGCGCCATAGCGGAGCGCGCAGAGCTGTGTCAGCCCGCAGGGTTCAAAACGCGAGGGCACGACCAGGAAATCCGAACCCGCCTGAATCAAATGCGCGAAGCTCTCGTCGTAGCCCAGCATGCAGCCGACTGCGCCCGGATGTGCGGCCGCGGCAGCGGAAAAACCGTCCTCCAGCAATTGCTCGCCCGAGCCGAGCACGACGACTTGCCCCCCCGCCTCGATCACGCGGGGTAGCGCGCTGAGCAATAGATCGAGGCCTTTCTGGCTTGTCAGCCGCGATATGACCCCAAATATTGGCGCCTTGGGATTGGGCGCGAGACCGAGTTTGCGCTGCAGCGCCAAACGATTCCCATTCCGTTTGTCGATGCGCAGCGAGCTATAAGTCTGAGCAAGGGTCGGGTCCTTGTCAGGGTTCCACACGTCGTCGTCGATGCCATTGACTATCCCCTCGACGACATCCGCGCGCGACCTCAACAGGCCGTCGAGCGCCATGCCAAATTCGGGCGTCATCATCTCGCGAGCATAGGTCGGCGACACCGTGGTGATTCGGTCGGCGAGACGTATGCCACCCTTCAGAAAGCCAATGCCTCCGAAATATTCGACTCCGTCGATGTGCATTGCATGTGCCGGCAAGCCGAGCGAGGCCAGCATGTAATAGGGAAAATAGCCCTGAAAGGCGAGATTGTGGATCGTGACGATCGTCCCCGGACGAGGACCGCCGTCGTAGACGAGATAGGCGGCCGCGAGCGCTGCCTGCCAATCATGCGCGTGCACGACATCCGCGTCGTAGCCGGGCAGCGCTCCCTTGGCGATGTCGGCGCCGATGCGAGACAGGGCCGCGAAACGTTGCGCGTTATCGGGCCAGTCGAGCCCGCGCGGATCCAGGTAGATATTGCCCGGCCTGTCATAAAGATGCGGGGCGTCCAATACGAAAAGATCGAGGGCGCCAACTTTTGCCGAAAGAACACGGGCCGGGCCGCCAAAAAACTCTGGATAGGCGCGAGCCGTCTCCGCCGAGCCGAGTTTGGCCATAACGGCGGGATAGCCTGGCACAAGCACGCGCATCTCCACGCCCTCGCGCAGGAGTGCGAGCGGCAGCGCGCCGACGACATCGGCGAGTCCTCCCGTCTTGACGAGCGGGAAAACCTCCGAAGCAATCGATAAAACTCGAAGCACGTCCTTAGAGCCCGAGTTTGTCTAACATAGGTTGGGTGATGAGCGTGACGCCCGCATCCGTGCGGCGGAAGCGTTGCGCGTCGAGCATGGGGTCCTCGCCGACAACCAGATTGTCGGGAATAGTCACCTCGGCGTCGATCACGACTTTACTGAGCCGCGCGCCACGACCGATTGTGACGTAAGGCAGGATCACCGCCTCATGGACGCGGGAGTAAGAGTGGACTCGGCAGCCGGTGAACAGCAACGACCGCGAGATCGAAGCGCCGGAGACAATGCAGCCGCCTGAAATGAGCGAAGTCACCGCCGTTCCGCGCCTGCCATCTACGTCATGCACGAACTTACCGGGCGGCGTAATCTCCCCGTAGGTCCAAATCGGCCACTCGCGATCGTAGAGATCGAGGTCGGGCAAGATGTCCGTCAAGTCGATATTGGCGGCCCAATAGGCGTCGACAGTCCCGACGTCGCGCCAGTAAATTTTACCATCATCAGCCGACACTACGCATGATTGTGCAAAATGATGCGCGACGGCTTTGCCATTGGTGACGAGGTAAGGAATGATGTCCTTGCCGAAGTCATGCGCGGAGTTGGGATCGGCGGCGTCGCGCTTCAACTCCTCGATCAGCAGCTTGGTCTCGAACACGTAGATGCCCATGCTGCACAAGGCGACATCGGTTTTGCCGGGCACCGGCGGAGGGTTCTTCGGCTTCTCCAGGAATGCGATGATTTTGTCCTGCTCGTCGACGTGCATAACGCCGAACGCGGTCGCCTCTTCCAGGGACGCCTCGAGGCAGCCGACTGTCACGTCGGCGCCGGATTCGACGTGCTGCTGCAACATCTTCTCATAGTCTTGCTTGTACACATGGTCGCCGGCGAGAATGACCATATAAAGCGGCGCGTAACTCTCGATGATGTCGATGTTCTGATAAACCGCGTCGGCCGTCCCGAGGTACCACATCGTTTCCGAAACGCGCTGCGAAGCGGGCAGAATGTCGAAGCTCTCGTTGCGCTCGGGGCGAAAGAAGTTCCACCCCCGCTGCAAGTGACGGATCAGACTGTGCGCCTTGTATTGCGTGGCGACCGCGATACGGCGAATACCCGAATTCAGCGCGTTCGATAGCGCGAAATCGATGATCCGCGACTTACCGCCGAAGTAGACCGCCGGCTTGGCGCGCCGATCCGTAAGTTCCATCAGGCGACTGCCTCGGCCTCCCGCCAGCACGTAGGCCATCGCGTGACGCGCAAGCGGCGCACTTGGCGCGGCGTCGCGGGATGGTTTCGAGGCACTCATCAACGCTTCCTCCAATGCATGCCGAAACTGCGAATTCAGCCCTGTTCGGGATCGTATTCCAAATAGAGAGTGGCGAGCGGCGGTAGTGTCAGCGCCGCCGACGCCGAAAGCCCATGCATGGGCCGCCGATCGGCCACGATGGCGCCGAGATTGCCAGTGTTGGAACCCCAGTAGGTCAACGCGTCCGTGTTGAGCGCCTCGCGCCAACGTCCCGGCAGCGGCAAGCCTACGCGATATCCGCGCCGCACCTCCGGCGTAAAGTTGCAGATGACCACCACCGGAGGATCACCCTCGGCGCCCATTCGGGCAAACGCGAACACCGATTGCGCATCGTCGTTGACGACGATCCAGCGGAAGCCCTCCGCCTCGCAGTCACGCACATGCAGCGACGGGCGTGAACGGTAAAGGCTGTTGAGATCACGCACTAGCGTCTGTAGTCCTTGATGCGGCGCATATTCTAACAACCACCAAGGCATCGCTTCATTGCAATTCCATTCTGTGGTCTGGCCGAATTCCTGACCCATGAACAGCAGCTTCTTCCCGGGATGCGCCCACATATACGCGTAATAGGCGCGCGTATTCGCGAAGCGCTGCCACTCGTCACCCGGCATCTTGCTGACGATCGAGCGCTTTCCGTAGACAACTTCATCGTGCGAGAGCGGCAGAACGAAATTCTCGGTGAAGGCGTAAAGCAGCCCGAACGTCATTTTGTCGTGCCCCCAACGCCGATAGATCGGATCGCTCGACATGTATTCGAGCGTGTCGTGCATCCAACCCATGTTCCATTTGAAGCCGAAGCCAAGACCACCATAGTTAGTCGGCTTCGATACACCGGGAAAGGCGGTAGATTCTTCTGCGATCGTCTGCGCGCCGGGGAAAAGGCCGTAAACCGCCACGTTGGCGCGTTTGAGGAAGGCGATCGCGTCGTGGTTCTCGTTGCCCCCCTCCGCATTGGGCAGCCACTCGCCAGCTTTGCGGGAATAATCGAGATAGAGCATCGATGCGACCGCATCGACCCTGAGGCCGTCGATATGATAGCGGTCGATCCAATAGAGCGCACTGGCGAGCAGGAAGTTCGCAACCTCCTTGCGGCCGAAATCGTAGATAGCGGTGTTCCAGTCGGGGTGGAACCCTTTGCGCGGGTCGGGATGTTCGTAGAGCGCCGATCCGTCGAAGCGGGCGAGCCCATGCGCGTCGGTTGGGAAATGCGCGGGCACCCAGTCGAGGATGATTCCTAGACCCGCGACATGCGCGCGATCGACAAATCTCGCGAAGCCTTCCGGCGTGCCGAACCGCCGTGTCGGCGCAAACAGGCCAATGGGTTGATAGCCCCAGGATTCATCAAGCGGATGTTCGCTAACGGGCATCAATTCGAGATGCGTAAAGCCAAGACCCACGGCGTAGGGGATTAGCTGATCGGCAAGCTCCTCGTAGGTGAGAAATCCACCATCCGCCGCGCGTCGCCAGGAGCCGAGATGCACCTCCATGGTCGCCATGGGTTTGCGTCGCGTTTCTCCTTTTGCGCGCTCTTCAAGATAATTCGCGTCATTCCAAGTGAAGTGAGCCGTGTCAGCGACGACAGAGGCCGTGGAGGGACGCAACTCGGCCTCGAAGCCGAATGGGTCGGCTTTCAGCGGTTGCAGTTCGCCTTCGCCGGAAACGAGCTCATATTTGTAGACCGCGCCTTGGCGAACGCCGGGAATAAAGATCTCCCACAATCCACTGTCGAAGCGTTTGCGCATCTGGCAGCGCCGGCCGTCCCAACGATTAAAATCAGCCACGACGGAGACGCGTTGCGCGTTAGGCGCCCAGACCGCGAACAAAACGCCCTTCACGCCTTCATGCGTGATGAGCTGCGCGCCAAGACGCTCGTAAAGCTGACTATGCGTGCCTTCGAGAAGTAGGTGATCGTCAAGCGGCCCTAGCGCCGGGCCGAACGCATAGGGATCGGCGAATTTCTCGCCGCCGTTCGCGCGCTTGGCCTCAAGTTCGTACAAGGGACGGTCGGAACCTGGCGGCAGCAACGCCTCGAAGAAATCTCCCTTCCGCCGTTCGAGCGCTACAAGCGGCGAACCATCCCGCTTGAGAGCGCGCACCGAAATAACATCCGGTACGAAAGCACGGATTGCCCATCCCTTTGCCGTCAGATGAGGGCCCAGCACGGCGAAGGGATCTGGCTGGCGCGCGGCCGCCAGCGCATCAATGTCAGCCTCTTTCGCACGCCAAGACTCGACCAAATTCGCATGCGAAGACTCGTCCAAACGGTTCCCCCCTATGAAAGCAGTTTGTAAGGCGCATTCCAGATCTCGCCGGCATATTCCGCGATGGTCCTATCCGACGAGAACCACCCCGTATTAGCCGTGTTTATTATGCTCGATCGTAGCCAACCTTTTCTATCTCGCCAAGCCGCATCGATCTTTAATTGTGTGGACCAATAAGAGTCGAAGTCTGCGCAGACCATGAAATAATCGTGATACCGCAGCGTATCGACCAACCCGTGGTACCGACCGCGGTCATCCGCGGAAAATACGCCAGAGCCGACGGAGTCCAGAACCGCGCGAAGCACGGGCGAAGAATCAATCCGAGCACTCGAGTCGATCCCCTTAGCTCGGGACGTCGCCACTTCCGCTGCAGTAAGTCCGAATATGAATATGTTCGGATCTCCAACAAGATCGCGCAATTCTACGTTGGCGCCGTCAAGCGTTCCGACGGTGAGCGCCCCGTTTAACGCCATTTTCATGTTGCCGGTTCCCGACGCCTCCATACCTGCGGTGGAAATCTGTTCTGAAACGTCGACGGCAGGGATAATCGTCTCGGCGAGGCTCACGTTGTAGTTCGGCAGAAACACGACCTTGAGCAGGCCGCGCAAGGTAGGGTCCGAGTTGACCGCGCGCGCCACGTCGATTGCGAGCTTGATGATAAGCTTGGCCTGCGTGTAGCTCGCCGCCGCTTTGCCAGCGAATATCTTTACGCGTGGCGCGAAGTCGATCGTCGGATTGGCGCGGATCTCGTTGTAGCGCGCGATGGTCTCGAGGATGTTCAGCAATTGGCGCTTGTATTCATGGATGCGCTTGATTTGTACGTCGAACATTGCGTCGGGATCGACCCGCAGGTTGAGTTGATCGACAATGAGTTGCGATAGCGTGAGTTTGTTGGCGCGCCGCGCGAGCGCGATCTGCTCTTGCATTGCGCGATCCTCGGCGAACTTCGCCAATCCGCTTAGCGTCTCGGCGTCAAATAGCCCGCGTTCGCCGACCGAAGCCTTGATGATCTCCGTCAGTCGCGGATTGCATTCAATGAGCCAGCGCCGGAACGTGATGCCGTTGGTCTTGTTGACGATCCGGCCGGGATAGACGCCATCGAAATCACGAAACACGGTCTCTTTCATCAGGCCGGTGTGCAGCGCGGAGACGCCGTTGACTTTATGCGAGCCCACAAATGCCAGCGCCCCCATCCGCACGCGTCGTCCGGCATGCTCGTCGATCAGCGAGATCGAAGCCATCAGGCCGGCGTCATTGTGGCCAAGCTTTCGCACACTATCGAGATGGGCCGCGTTGATGAGATAGATGATCTGCATGTGCCGCGGCAGCAGCCGCTCCATCAGCGCGACCGGCCAGCTTTCGAGCGCCTCCGGCAGCAGCGTATGGTTGGTATAGGAAAACACCGAGCGCGTAATTTCCCACGACTCGTCCCAGGGCAGATGGTTCAGATCGACCAATATGCGCATCAGTTCGGCGACGCCGATCGCCGGATGCGTGTCATTCAGCTGCACAGCGACGTGGTCGCCAAGGGTACGTATGTTTTTGTGCTGTTTGATATGGCGGCGGACCAGATCGAGCAGCGAGGCGGACGCGAAGAAATATTCCTGCCGTAGGCGCAGTTCCTGGCCAGCCGGGGTCGCGTCGCTGGGATAGAGCACCTTGGAGATCGCCTCGGCGCGCACCGAGTCGGAAAGCGCGCCGATGTAGTCGCCGGCGTTGAAGGCGTCGAGCTTTAGCGGGTCAGGCGCGCGCGCGGACCACAGGCGCAGCGTGTTCACATGGCGACCCTGCCAGCCCACCACCGGCGTGTCGAAAGCCAGCGCCTCGACGGTCTCACCGGGATGCCAGACGTGGCGGGGCTCATCGTCGACGCCCTCACCGTTCAGCGCTTCCACCCAGCCGTTGAAGCCGATGGCGTAGGTCACCTCGGGACGCTCGAACTCCCAGGGATTGCCATGCGAAAGCCAATCCTCGGGGACTTCCTGCTGCCAGCCGTTGCGGATGATCTGCTTGAACAGGCCGTTGTCGTAGCGGATGCCGTACCCATGCGCTGCGATTGAAAGCGTCGCCATGCTGTCCATGAAACAGGCGGCCAGACGGCCCAGGCCGCCGTTGCCCAGCGCGGCGTCCGCTTCGATGCGACGTAGCGAGGCGAGATCGACGCCGAGTTGCGCCATCGCCGCCGTCATCGGCTCGACGATCCCGACATTGGTCATCGCGTCGAACAGCATGCGTCCGACCAGGAATTCTAGCGACAGGTAATAAACCCGCTTTCGGTCATCATGATAGATACGGTTGGTCGAGGCGATCCATTTGTCGACCACGATATCGCGTGTGGCGTGGGCCACCGCGAGGAACCAGTCGCGCTGGCTGGCGGCGACCGGGTCTTTGGAGACAACGAACTTGAGCTTGCCGAGGACTGCGGCCTTCAGTTCCTCCGTGGTAAAGGTGCGCACGAGGTCCGGCGGGGCGTCGAAGGATTGGGGCAGGTCGGGGCTAATTTGATCCATCGCGGTTTTCCCTCTTCGCGCCCGGGGCGCAGAACATTCCTAATCTCAATGCGTTTCCTGTACCATGCTTGCGCAGTCGCACAACGTTGGCTGCAGGCATCTCTCGCCCGGTGCGATCTCGGTTACGAACTTTTGTAGACGCTTCGGATTTTCAGGGTTTTAATCAGCAATGAAGACTAAGCGATGAAAATAGAGGGCAAACCTTACCGGACGATCTGGCCCGTCGCGCTTGGTGCCGTCGAGGTAATCGACCAAACTCAGCTTCCGCACCGTCTCGTCACAAAGCGGATCGACGATCTCACGGGCGCGGTTGCAGCCATAAAGACAATGGTCGTGCGTGGCGCTCCGCTGATTGGCGCGACGGCGGCCTATGGGTTTGCGATTGCGCTTATGCGCGCGGCCGACGACAAATCGCTCGATGAGGCCTACAGCGTGCTCAACGCGAGCCGACCGACCGCGGTCAATCTGCGCCATGCGCTTGACGACGTGCGCACCCGTGTCGCCCCGCTGCCCGTAAGCGCTCGCGGCGAAGCGGCATGGCGTCGCGCGAGCGAAATCGCTGAAGAGGACGTCAAACTTAATCTGGCGATTGGCGAGGCGGGCTTGCGCTTGATTGAGGCCGCGCATCGCGCCTCTGGCCGCCCGGTCAACATCCTGACCCATTGCAACGCCGGCTGGCTGGCAACCGTCGACTGGGGAACCGCGACCGCTCCGATCTATCTCGCGCATGACCGGGGCTTACCGGTGCACGTTTATGTCGACGAAACGCGGCCACGCAATCAGGGGGCGTCGCTGACGACTTTCGAACTCGGCCAGCATGGCGTGCCGCACACGCTGATCGCCGACAATGCGGGCGGGCATTTGATGCAGCACGGCAAAGTTGATCTGTGCATCGTCGGAGCGGACCGTGTGACGGCGCGCGGCGATGCCGCCAACAAGATCGGCACTTATCTAAAGGCGCTGGCGGCGCGCGCGAACAATGTGCCCTTCTATGTCGCCGCGCCTGGCACGACGATCGATTGGGCGATGGATTCCGGACGCGAAATTGAGATCGAGGAGCGCGACGGCGCCGAGGTGACCCACATCTGGGGTCAACTCGACGACGGCTCGGTAGCCAGGGTCGCGCTCGCGCCACCCGGCACTCGCGCGGCCAACCCCGCCTTCGACGTGACTCCCGCCGAACTGATCGACGGGATTATCACGGAACGCGGGGTGAGCGCCGCGACCAAGCTGGCGCTCGCGGCGCTATACGAACGCTAAGTCTTTACTTAGCAGGCGTAACCGGCGCGTCTCCGGCAGGGGGAGCCGCTAGGGCCTTGGCTTGTGCTTCGGCGAGCGTCTTGGTCGCTTCGTCGATCTGGCGCTTGGTTTCAGCAAGTTGGCTCTGGGCGTCGGCAAGCTGACTCTGAGCGGCCTGTGCCTGCTTTTGCGCCTCAGCGGCTTGCGTGCGCGCCTGAGTCTCGTCCGCCTTTGCGGCCGCCGCGGCGTCGGCCGCCGCTTTGGCTTGCGTCTGTTGATCGGCGAGCGCCGCGCGGGCTTGATCGAGTTCGGCGGCGAGCGACTTGGTTTGCGATCGCAGCGTGGCGAGTTGGTCGTTTTGCTGCTTCACCTGCAACTCAGAATCTTGCAACTGCTTGGCGTTGACGCTTGCCTCTTCCTGCGATCCTGAAACGGCGAGCTTGGCTTCGTTGACCTGTTTCGTCAGCTCGGCAAGGTCGTTCTGCGCCGAGGCTCGCGCCGACACCGAATCGTCTAGCGCTTTCTGCGCGGCTTCGGACTGCTTCTTCAGGTCGGCGGCGGAGCCGGAAGATTTCTCCAGGTTTTGCAGATCGGCTGCGAGGTTCTGTCGCGCGATTTCCGCCCGATGTAGCCCCTCTTCGCCTTGCACCCGCAGGTCAGCCGCCTGTGACCAGAAATAGGCGACTAGCAGCCATCCCACTATGGCGAGCGCCGCCAGCGCCAGCGGCACCGGCCGCGTGAAATCATTACTCGAACTCTCGGCCAACTGCCCCTCCTAGAACCACGCTACCGAAGGCGCCGCCTTTTCGCAGCCGAATCCCTCGAAATTCATATTGACGCGAGCCTGGGCCTTTCGCCAAGCCCCAAAAACGCCTTATCCCTCGTGGCTATCACAAGTCTCGGCGGGCGCAGAGAAGGATTGCGCGCGCCGGGGGCGCTGCCGCCGCATATGGAACTGGACGAAAGCACGCACTGGCGACAAGATCGCCGCGCGTGCGAAATCTAGAATTTCCAAGTCACGGCCTTTCGAGGAGTTGAAGCGCATTGAAATTCTCACTCGCCAGTCTTGCGCGACAGGCCTTGCGCGGACACCGGGATTGGCCGGAACAATGGCGCTTCCCCGAGCCGAAACCCGCTTATGACGTCATCATCATTGGTGCGGGCGGTCACGGGCTAGCCACCGCCTATTACCTCGCCAAGGAGCACGCGATCACCAACATCGCCGTGCTGGAGAAGGGCTGGCTCGGCGGCGGCAATACGGGTCGCAATACGACGATCATTCGCTCCAATTACCTGTGGGAAGCTTCTGAGGCGATGTACGGCCACGCCCACAAACTGTGGGAGACCCTGTCGCAAGAGTTGAACTATAATGTCATGTTCTCGCCGCGCGGGGTTATGCTGCTTGCGCACAATCATCACGACGAGCAGGCGTTTCGCCGCCACGTCTACGCCAACCGTCTCGCTGGCGTGCCCAACGAATGGCTGACGCCGGAGCAGGCAAAGGAATTCTGCCCTATTCTAAATATCGACCCCGGCATCCGCTATCCCGTCCGCGGCGCGGCGCTGCAGCGCAAGGGCGGAACGGCGCGTCATGACGCGGTCGCCTGGGGTTATGCCCGGGCCGCCTCGGCCCGCGGCGTGGACGTCATCCAGAATTGCGAGGTGAAGGCGATTCGCCGCGACGCCTCGGGCGCGGTCGCTGGCGTGGAAACGACGAAAGGTTTCATCGCGACCCGCAAACTTGGCGTGGTCGCCGCCGGCAACACCAGCGTCGTAATGGCGATGGCTGGCATTAAGATGCCGCTCGAATCATTCCCGCTGCAAGCGCTGGTGTCCGAGCCGCTGAAGCCGATCATGCCCTGTGTCTGTATGTCGAACGCGGTGCACGCCTACATGTCGCAATCGGACAAGGGCGAACTCGTGATCGGCGCTGGCACCGACGCTTATGTCTCCTATAGCCAGATGGGCGGGTTGCACGTCGCGACCTCGACGCTCGAGGCGATCTGCGAGATGTTCCCGATCATGTCGCGCGTGCGCATGCTGCGCAATTGGGGCGGCATCGTCGACACGACGCCAGATCGTTCGCCGATCATTAGCAAAACTTCCGCGCCGGGACTTTTCGTTAATTGCGGCTGGGGAACGGGCGGGTTTAAGGCGACGCCGGGGTCGGGCCATGTGTTCGCGCATCTGGTCGCAACGGGCGAACCCAACAAGATCGCCGCTCCGTTTTCACTCGATCGTTTTCGCACCGGCGCCTTGGTCAACGAAGCGACCGCCGCCGCCGTGGCGCATTGAGGCTCCCGCCATGCTGCTGATCCGCTGCCCCTATTGCGAGATGGAACGCCCCGAGACCGAATTCAAATATGGGGGACAGGCCCACCTGGTCCGCGAGCCGGAGACGGCGACCGACGAGGAATGGACGGACTTTCTTTATTTCCGCGATAACACGCGCGGCGTCCACGCCGAGCGCTGGCGCCACACCGTCGGCTGCGGCCGCTTCTTCAATTGTCTGCGCGACACCGTGAGCGACAAAATAGCGGCGACGTATAAATCCGGCGAGCCGCGGCCTCCTGCGCCGTGAAGCGAGCCGCAATCGGGCTCGTCTTGGTCGCGTTCGTCTTGGTCGCGCTCGCCTTGGTCGCGCTGGCCGGCTCGGCTTTTGCGACCGAGGTTCGCCAGATAGAACCCGACAAGTTCGCTCCGATGTACCGGGACTCGCAAGCCGCGCAGCCTCATCCCCCGGCGGCTGCGCCCGTCAAACCCGAGCGCCCGGCGGCCGTTGCGCCGCCTGAGCCTTCAACGCCGCGTGCGATCCCCGTCGTCTCGCCGAGTCGCGCGCGGCCCTTCGGCGCCTGCGAGCGCGGCGCACGCGACTGGCTCATCTGCCTCGCCTCCGCCGCCACGCTGGCCGATGTCGGGGTAGACACGGAGGAGCGCGCTTTAGCCGCGAGCCTCGTTGGTCGCCCGGGCCTTAACCCTTTGATGTCGGACGCCGTCGCCAAGGCGCTGAAAACAGCCGAGGAGTCCTGGCGGGCGCTGAGAGAACACGAGTGCGGCGATTTGGCGCTGATCGAGCGCGCCTATGCAGGGGCGCT
>JAYTRP010000334.1:0-4905 GCA_043746145.1 Hyphomicrobiales bacterium
CGAAGCGACGGCGAAGCTCTGGGTTCTCGGCCCTGACGTTACCATGGAAGGACGAAACTTCGTCGGATTTCAATCGATGAAGCTGCTCAAAGGTGAAAACCCTTCATTTGCATTGAGCTGGACCTTGTTCCATCCGATCGACGCGGAAAGCCCGCTGCTGAACCTGACTCAGGAGGATCTCGAGCAGAGCGAGCTGAACTTCGTTCTAAGTATCTCCGGTCTCGACGAAACCTCGTCTCAGATCCTGCACTCGCGTGGAACCTATGCGGCCCAGGATCTTCGCCATGACCACGAATACGTCGACCTCTTTAGCAAGGACGAAGCCGGCCGTTCGCACGTCGACTATTCCAAGGTGCACGAAACCCGCCCTGTGGCGTCTATCTCGTAAGCACGAATCGGCTAGGTTTCGGCGGAGCCCGTGCAGGTGTGGCAATTTGCTTACCTTTTGTGGGTAAATGTATCTTGGATTTGCGGCTCTTGTGTCATCTGACGGCGAGTAGGGGACCAAGGTATGCCGGTGATGAAAGCCGCCTCAGCGGGCGAATCGGACACCGATAGCGCGGCGAAGTGGCGCGCCGCGCTCGTCGAACTTAGTGAGCGCCGGGCGAAAGCAGCCGAAGGCGGGTCCGCGCGGGCTCGCGAGCGCCACGTGGGACGCGGCAAGCTGCTGGCGCGTGACCGCGTCGCGCGGCTGGTCGATCCCGGCTCCCCATTCCTCGAACTTGGCGCCCTGGCCGCCTTCGGCATGTACGAGGGCGACGTCCATGGCGCCGGGCTCATTACTGGAATTGGGAGGATCGAGGGCCGCGAGGCGATGATTATCGCCAATGACCCCACCATCAAGGGTGGCGCCTATTACCCCATGACCGTGAAGAAGCATTTGCGCGCGCAGGAAATGGCGCTCGAAAATGGTCTTCCCTGCGTCTACTTGGTCGATTCCGGCGGCGCCAATTTACCCCATCAATCGGACGTGTTCCCCGACAAGGAGCACTTCGGCCGAATCTTCTACAATCAAGCGCGCATGTCCTCGGCGGGACTGGCGCAGATTGCCGTCGTGATGGGCTCGTGCACCGCCGGTGGGGCCTATGTTCCGGCGATGTCGGACGAGACGATAATCGTTGAAAACCAGGGCACGATCTTCCTTGCAGGACCGCCGCTAGTAAAGGCGGCGACGGGAGAGACCGTCAGTGCGGAAGACCTCGGCGGCGGCGACCTGCACACCCGCGTTTCCGGGGTCGCCGACTCGCTGGCTCGCGACGACTTTCATGCCCTGGCGTTAGCGCGTCGCGCCGTTGGCAATCTTAATCGACGGCCCAAGACCCCGCACGACATCATCGCGCCACGCGAACCGCTCTACCCGATTGAGGACATCGAGCGCATCGTGCCGATGGATTTGCGCCGGCAATACGACATCCGCGAAATCCTCACGCGCCTTGTCGACGGCTCTGAGTTCGATGAGTTCAAGGCGCGTTACGGAACCACGCTTGTGACCGGATTTGCTCGGTTGTCGGGCATGCTGATCGGCGTCATCGCAAACAATGGCGTGCTGTTCTCGGAAAGCGCGCTGAAGGGCGCCCATTTCATCGAACTCTGCGCGCAGCGCTCGATCCCGTTGCTGTTCGTGCAGAACATCTCCGGGTTCATGGTTGGGCAGCGTTACGAGGCGGGAGGCATCGCCAAAGACGGCGCCAAGCTAGTGACCGCGGTCGCCTGCGCGCGCGTGCCCAAGATCACGCTCATTGTCGGCGGTTCGTTCGGCGCCGGCAATTACGGAATGTGCGGGCGCGCCTATAGCCCCCGATTTCTGTTCACTTGGCCCAGCGCGCGCATCAGCGTGATGGGCGGCGAGCAGGCGGCCAGCGTGCTCGCGACGCTGCGTCGTGACGGCATCGAGGCTGAGGGCAAAACCTGGGCCCCGGACGAGGAGGAGGCGTTCAAGGCGCCGATCCGCGCCCGCTACGAGAGCGAAGGCTCGCCCTATTTTGCTTCAGCCAGATTGTGGGACGATGGCGTGATCGCCCCGTCCGAGACCCGACGCGTCCTTTCGCTCGCATTTTCCGCCAGCCTCAACGCGCCCATTGAAACTACGAGGTTCGGTGTTTTTCGCATGTAATTGAGGTTGCAGTTTAATGGCTTTGCCCAGTTTTCAGCAGTTGATGTTGCCTACCCTCCAGGTGCTCTGCCAGCGTTTGGACGAAATGCATATTTCGCGAATAGAGGAGGAGATTGGCAGATCGTTGAAGATTTCCGCCGAGGACCAGGTGCGTGTGCTGCCGAGCGGGCAGCAATCGGTGTTCGCGAACCGGCTTAATTGGGCGCGTTCGTATCTGCAGAAAGCGGTTCTCGTCGAGCAGACCAGACGTGGCTTCTATCGCGGCACCGAGCGCGCTCGTGAATTGCTCGCCGAAGGCGTCAAAGAGGTCGAGGTCGGCGTGCTCAGTCGCTATCCCGAATTTCGGGCCTGGCGCGAGCGCCAGAACGGAACCGAGCGCCAGCTCGAGGTCGAACCGCCGGAGAGCCCGCTCGAGCGCATCTCGGCCAATTTCGACATTCTGCACGCCGAACTCGCGCGCGAAATCATCGAGCGGGTGCATAGCTTCTCCCCCACTTTCTTCGAGCGCCTGATCGTCGATTTATTGTGCCGCATGGGCTATGGCGGCGGCCGCATGGAAATGGGCAAGGCGCTTGGCCGATCGGGTGACGGCGGCATCGACGGCGTCATCAAGGAGGACGAACTCGGGCTCGACGTGGTCTACGTCCAGGCAAAACGGTTCGCGCAGGAAAAGGGCGTGCCGCTGCGCGAAGTCAGAGATTTCGTCGGCGGACTGGAAGGCCATCGCGCGGCGAAGGGCGTGTTCGTCACGACCTCCTACTTTCCCTCGACCGCTTACGAGTTCATCACGCGGGTGTCTAAGCGAGTGGTGCTGATCGACGGTCCCGAACTCGCCATTCTGATGATGCGTCATTGCGTAGGCGTGCGGGTCAAAGAGACTTACGAGGTTAAGCGAATCGACGAAGACTACTTTGTGGAGTAGCGCCTGTTTTCGACAGGGGGGTTCATGTTTTCCAACGTCGTCATAGCCAATCGCGGCGAGATCGCCTGCCGGATCGTTCGCACGGCGAAACGGCTTGGGCTGACCACGATTGCGCTGCATACGCCCGCCGATCGCGGAGCTAGATTTACGAGGCTGGCCGATCGGACAATCGAGATCGGGGAGGGCGCGGCCGGCTATCTCGATATGGACGCGGTGGTCGCCGCCGCCGTCCAGGCGCAAGCGCAATGCCTGCATCCCGGCTACGGATTTCTAAGTGAGAACGCGGAATTCGCCGAAGCCTGCGCGCTTGCCGGAATAGTTTTCGTCGGACCGCCCCCATCGGCCATGCGCGCGATGGGACTGAAGGGCGCCGCCAAAGCTTTGATGGTCAAGGCGGGCGCGCCGGTCGTGCCGGGCTATCACGGCGAAAACCAGACCGCGAAGTTTCTCAAGGAGAAGGCCTACGAGATCGGCTATCCCGTGCTGATCAAGGCGGTCGCAGGCGGCGGCGGGCGCGGCATGCGTCGCGTCGACGCGCACGTCGATTTCGACTCCGCGCTCGAATCTGCGGCGCGCGAGGGGAAGTCGGCGTTCGGCGACGCGCGCGTGCTGATTGAAAAATACATCATCGCCCCCCGTCATATCGAGGTGCAAGTGTTCGGCGACACCCTGGGAAATGTCGTGCATCTCTACGAGCGCGATTGCTCGCTGCAACGCCGCCACCAGAAGATCGTCGAGGAGACTCCTGCGCCGGGGCTTCCCGAAGAGACCCGGCAAGCCATGTGCGAGGCTGCCGTCACCGCGGCGAAAGCGGTCGGCTATGTCGGCGCCGGCACCGTCGAGTTTATCGTCGATACGTCGCGCGGCCTTGGACCCGACAGCTTCTATTTCCTCGAGATGAACACGCGGCTCCAGGTTGAGCATCCCATCACCGAGGCGCTGCTGGGTCTCGATCTCGTGGAATGGCAATTCCGCATAGCTGCGGGCGAGCCCTTGCCGGTTCGCCAGCAGGATTTGCATCGCTCGGGCGCGGCGATCGAGGCTCGGCTCAATGCCGAGGATCCCGAGAGCGGTTTTCTGCCGTCGCCGGGGCGAATTCGCGCGCTTCAACTCGACGATCTCGGCGAGGGCGTTCGGGTCGACGCAGGGTTCGACGCCGGCGATGCGGTGTCGCCGTTCTATGATTCGATGATCGCCAAAGTGATCGCGCGCGGGGCCGATCGCGCGCAGGCGCTTGCGCGGCTGGAAGTGGCGCTCGCCCGCGCGGTGGTGATCGGGCCAAAGACCAATCTCGCGTTCCTGAAAGCGCTGCTCGCCTCGCCGGAGTTTGCCGCGGGCGGCTACGACACCGGCTTTATCGACGCCAACCTCGACCGGCTCGGCGCGACGCCGCGAGAACCCGATGTCTATGCCGCGTTAGCCGGCGCCGCGTCGCTATTTGCTAAGACAATGCCGGCGGCTCCGACCGTCGCGTTCGACCCCTGGACGGTGACCGATGCTTTCGAACTCGCCGGCATCCGACGCACGCCATTCGAAGCGCGAATCGACGGCAAGCGCGAGTCTCTGGTCGCGATCGCGGCAGGCGGCGCCACGACCTTCGCCTATCGCGACGGACGCTCCGCGCCGGCCGGGGGTCCCGTGACGCTGCATGAGATCGAGGACGGCGTGATCGTGCTGAACGAGGGCCGCCAGACCCTGGTATCGCTGGTTGACCCGTTCGAAGGTCCCGCCGCTGGTGCGCGCGAACACACCGGCGAGATCGTCGCGCCGATGCACGGACGGCTGATTGCGCTGTTTGTCGAGGAGGGTCAGGCCGTCGAGCCGGGCGCGCGTCTGGCCGTAGTCGAGGCGATGAAGATGGAGCACGCGC
>JAYTRP010000335.1:0-14607 GCA_043746145.1 Hyphomicrobiales bacterium
AAAACGCCATGCCTTGAGTTGCCGGTTAAACGCGGCTCGCTCACGCATGTCGGCTTCGAGGGCAGCAATGCGCTCGCTCTCCCGCGCAATCTCCTCAGCGGCGAGCCCGGCGGCCAGACCTGCAACATCGATCCTCCTTGTAGGCGCGTCCAGCGTTCCATAAATCAGAACGCTCACTGATGGCAGCGGACCCGTCCAGAATTTCCCGACGTGAGTTTCGCGCAGGACATTTCGCAGATCGAACATGAAGTTGCGAAAATCATACTCGGCTGAGAGAGAGCCGCCGCCAGACTCCACAGGCAGAGCGACGGGTCCTATGCGCAGGACGCCGGAACTCAGCGCCACGGGCGCCGGCCCATCTGGCCCCAATAGGGGCCGCCGGTCGAGTTCGATGCCCAACGCATGCAATAAATTGGTCTCATCGATCAACGCATCAGGCATATCAGCCTTGGCCACCACGCGCGCGAGCGCACCCGGATCGAGCCTGGGCAAAGTCAGTCCGTTGAAACGGATCTCCCCTTGCCCGGCGAGCCCTGCGGCGAGAGCGGCGGGGCTAGTTCCGGTTCCAGCAAACTCAAGTCGGCCGCTCAGCCGAGCGCGGAGCGCGACGCGATCCAACGCGACCGAATCTAGAGCAATTTGCCCCGTCGCTGCAGCTAAAGCGCCGTCGCGACGCAGGGTCAGTCTTCCCGTCGCTTTACCGCCTGCGACATCCCCAGCGACTTCGTTGAAGTCGCACCCCAAGGCGTCCATCCGCAGGCGCGCCGACACATTGCTCGCGGGCGGTCCCTCCAATCCTTGCAGAGAAGCGATGTTCAGTCGCAGATCGGTCGGGGGTAGCGACAACAACGGCGCGTTGAATTTCACATCTGACCACGACGCACCGTTCTTGGCGGGAGACGTCGGGCCAAGCGAGAGAGCCAGCAGCGCGCCCGCCGTCGCTTTGTCCAGCGCCAGTTCGCCGGTCAACGCCGGCGTAGCAGGGCCGGCTTCGCCCGCCAGCAACCGGGCGAGGGCGATATCGGGGTCCGTAACATTCGGATCGGGAGCAGGCGACTTCCACTGCAAATGACCGCTTAGCTTCGAGCCGGCGACCAAGCCCGACAGCTTGGAAAGCTCGACCTCGTCCGCGCTGGCAACCAGGTCGGCTGAAAGGTCGACGGGAGCGGGGACTTCGGCAGCGCCGAAGCCAAACGCAGCGAACGCATCAAGCAGGTTCGCCG
Source organism: Hyphomicrobiales bacterium (assembly GCA_043746145.1). Taxonomy (GTDB): domain Bacteria; phylum Pseudomonadota; class Alphaproteobacteria; order Rhizobiales; family Beijerinckiaceae; genus Roseiarcus. The sequence continues at coordinate 1,224 of JAYTRP010000335.1, forward strand.
ATTTCAGGGTCGCCGCGCCCGACGCCAAGGGATCGCCAACCAGAGACGTAGGCGAAATCCGGCCGCGCCAGTTTAACTCGGCGCCAGCAAGCGATGCCGTGGCCGTCGCGTCGAAGCCACTTTCCCAAAGACCGCTCGCATTCAGCGCGACATGGGCGCGACCAGCCGGGCGCGCGGGAACCTTGGCGCCGATTTGGCGCAAGAGGGCGTTGCCATCAGCGGCGTCAAGCGTGATATCGGCGACAACAGCGCCAACTGGCGCCGGCGCGCGGCTCAGTCGCACCGAGAAGCGGCTCGATGCCGCCTCGCCGTCCGTTCTGATGAAGTCGAGCGGAAAAGCGCCGTCGAGCGGGGGTCCGTCGCGACGCGCCTCGAATGTCGCCTTAGCCGGCGATAGACGCTCGGCTCGAGCCAACAACAGATCGCTGAATCGCCCCGGCGCCACCTTCGTGACGAGCAGCGCAAAATCATGCAATTGCGCCGCGTCGACCTTTAATCGCGCCCATCGGCCCGCAGGCGACGATTGGCCCTGTGCCTCGATTGTCGCGCCGCCGAAATCGTGCATCGACAATTCGTCCAGCGAAAGCCGCGCGCCATCTTTGGTCGCCTTCAGCAAGAGCGAACCGCCCTCAACCGACGTGCGCCCCAGCCGCGCGACGCGAAGCTTGCTTGCGACGAGCGACAGCGACAGGTCGATGTCCCCGAGCCATGTCGCAGCCGCCTCGACATTCGGGGCGACCTCGATATCGAGACCGTCGCTGTTCAGGTCCATAAACAGGCGTCCGCGTTGATTGGCCGTCGCGCGAGTGAACGCCATCGCGCCCGCAAAATGCGACCGTTCAATCGCAAGCTCCAGACCGCGGACGGAAATGCCGACTGGCGAAATCTCCACTTGGCCGGAGCCGCGGGCCAAGCCCGAGGGCAGCGCCTGCTCGAGCGAGCCAAGCTTTTCTTCCAAGTCGGGCTGGTCAAGCGCCGCCCATTGCCGAAGGGCGCCGAAATCCCCGATGTCTCCGTCCCCTTGACCATGAAAGACGGGGGCCGGCCCCAGATCGATCGCTCCTTTGAGATGGACGTGGCTTTGGCCCGGCAGGCCCGCCCGCAATTCGCCCTCGATTGGCGCGCCCGGGCGTCCTGAAAAAACGATCGAAACATTGTCGAGAGTACGCGCGCCCAGGAAAATCTGAGGGGTGGAAAAGACGACGCTCAATTGCGAGGTCGGCGCTTCAGTGCTGCGCCAAGCCGCGTCAGCGAGGACCGAGAGCGCGGAGAAGAAGCGTGACGGCGCTACGGAGTCCTCGCGCTCCCGCCGTAGCAGCGAATCGAAATTGACCTGCTTGGAGGCAAGCGTCGCGCTGATCGCCATGGGGTCGCCAAAGGTGAGCGTCGCCGCGCCCGTGGTTTCGACAATTCGAGCCTCGGGCCCCGCTTGCAGCGTGAGGTCGTCAAACTTGGCGCCCTGCCTGTCGACATGCAGAGCAGCTTTGGCCTGCCAAGGCCAAGCGCCGGCGCCCGGCGCCACTTCTGGCAGATCCCCCGCGACCGTGACGCGACCCTGATAGGTGGGATCAATTTCCTGTCCTGCCGCCCAGGCGATAACACCGTCAAATTCCGCGCGGGCGCCCCCTCGTCCGCGGTCAATTTCAGCTTTGATCGGCAACTTATGTTGCGCCGCCTCGGCGGCCGCAAACTGGAAACGCGCACGCTGTCCATCCGGAGTCGCGAACGATCCGGAGCCTCGAAAGGGTCCGAGCAGCGACGTCGCGGAAGCATCGAGGGCTACATCTTGCAGCGAGATCGGATCGCCGCTTGCGCGATCAATCGTCAGGCTGCCGTGCTCGACCACGATATGATCGAACTCGAACTGCCGCGCGCGCGCCGCAACGCTAGCGCGACGCGACGCCATCGCCGCAGCCGAAGCAGCCCCCATATGAATCACGGGATGCTCGAGCGTCGCCTCGTTCAAGCGCACGGCGCCAGCGAAAAGACCGCCGAGCGCCAGTTCGAACCGCATTGAATCGCAATCGAGCCACGGCTCGGCGCCCTTGTCACCGACCTTGACGCGTCCAACCGTGACATAGGGCGTCGGCAGCAACCGTAAACTGATGGGACCGGCGATCTCGACGTTAGCGCCGAGGCGACGAGTCAGCTCGATCGCCAAGGCGCCGCGTTGCGCGGACCAATCGATGAATAGCGGCGCGATCGACGCGGCGGTCAACGCCACGACAATCAGAATCGCGAGAACAGTGAGAAAGATGCGCACGGCGACAGAATACCAGAAACATCGAGCCGGGAACGTGGAGGGGAGCTAGGCTTCGAACATGGCGGATAAGTGACGCCGCGGCAATGTCGCGACCCTCCTGTCCAACGTGCTTAGACCGCCATTGCGAAACTGTCCGCCCGCGCCATCGCCCAGCGCTTTAGCCAAAGGGGGTCGCGCGGGCCAGCGACCAATTCCCCCGGCGCCAGCGCTGGATAGAGCTCGGCGAACGAGGTTACCTCCCGGACGGAAACCCGGCGCGAGAAATGCTCCGGCCGGAAGTCGTTGGGATGTTCGAGACCGGCCGCCGCTGTGATTTCAGCCAACGCATGCAGCATCGAGAAGTGAAAGTTCTTCACCCGCACGGTTTTGTCTTCGACCACTAACGCACGCGATCGCCTGGGATCCTGTGTGGCGACGCCAGTTGGGCAAAGGTCGGTGTGGCAGCTCAGCGACTGGATGCAGCCGAGCGCAAACATGAAGCCGCGTCTCGAATTGCACCAGTCCGCGCCGAGCGCAAAGGCCGCCGCCATGTCAAAAGCGGTGACGATTTTACCCGCGCAGCCGATACGTATCCGGTCGCGCGCGCCGATCCCGGTCAGCGCGTCGCGCACGAACACCAGACCCTCACGTAATGGCGTGCCGACGTGATCGGCGAATTCCAACGGCGCCGCGCCCGTGCCGCCTTCCTTGCCGTCGACCACCACGAAGTCGGGGTAGATCCCCGTTTCCAGCATGGCTTTGCAAATTCCGAGAAATTCCCAGGGCTGGCCGATGCACAGCTTAAATCCGACGGGCTTGCCCCCGGAAAGTTCGCGCAGCCGAGCAATGAATTGCGTGAGTTCGATTGGCGTCGAGAATGCGCTATGGCTGGAGGGCGAAATGCAGTCTTTGCCGATTTCCACGCCGCGGATCGCCGCGATTTCCTCGGAGACTTTCGCGCCCGGCAACACGCCGCCGTGGCCGGGCTTGGCGCCCTGGCTCAGCTTGATCTCGATCATTTTGATCTGCGGATTGCTCGCGGCCGCCGCGAACTTGTCCGGGTCGAACGATCCGTCGGCGCTTCGGCAACCGAAGTAGCCCGAGCCGATCTCCCAGATGATGTCGCCGCCACCCTCGCGGTGATGCGGGCTGTAGCCGCCCTCGCCGGTGTCGTGCGCGAACTGGCCAAGCCTGGCGCCGCGGTTCAGGGCGCGGATCGCGTTCGCGCTAAGCGCGCCAAAACTCATGGCCGAAATGTTGAATACGGAGGCGGAGTAGGGCTGCCGACACTGCGGGCCGCCGACAATGATGCGAAAATCGTCGTCAGCCACCGGTTTGGGCGCGATCGAGTGATTGAGCCATTCGTAACCCTGCGCCCCGGTATCCAGCAGGGTGCCGAATGGGCGTTTGTCCAGCTGCATCTTGGCGCGCTGATAGACGATCGCGCGTTGGCTGCGCGAGAACGGCAGACCATCGGTTTCACTCTCGAAGAAATATTGACGGATCTCGGGCCGGATATTCTCGAGTAAAAATCTGAGATGCGCGGAGATCGGATAGTTGCGCAGCACCGCGTGCCGTTTTTGGAACAGGTCACGCAAACCAAGCATACTTAGCGCGCCAAACAGGACAAAGCCGACCCCGACCGAGTCCCGCCAAACGGTCGACATCGCATTCACGACCGCAAGCGCAAAAATGAAAGTGATAAATAACGCCAGCGTCAGCACGATAAAGCGCGGACTTAGAGCCAAACCCAAGGACCGCAAGCCAAAATTCCTCTGATCGGCGGTCCCGAACGGCAGACACGCCGACCCATCGCCTTATGCCATGTCTTTCGTCCCCGGCCCCCCGGGCGTTACGAGGCTATGTACGATGATTAGCTTACGCAAGCCAGTCGCGTGCAGGCGCGCAGCAGTTCGACGTTACGCGAACAGACTGTCCGCATCGCCAAGCGCGCGCAGGTGGAAGTCCGCGTCGCCATAGGTCATGTCGATCATGGTGAGCCGCTTGAAAAGATGGCCGAGCTTGTATTCCCAGGTCATTGCGATGCCGCCATGCAGTTGCGTCGCCTGCTGACCGATGAATTTGGCGGAACGGCCGATCTGCGTCTTGGCGGCATGCATCGACTTGGCGCGCTCGGCCGCATTGGTCTCGCTCGTCATCATCGTCGCAAGCAGCGCCATGCTGCGCGCCTGCTCCAGCGCCACCACCATATCCGCAGCGCGATGCTGCAGCGCCTGAAACGAACCGATTGGCGTGCCGAATTGCTTGCGGGTCTTAAGATATTCGGTCGTCATCTCCATCACTTCACTCATCGCGCCGACAGCCTCGGCGCAGAGCGCAGCAATCGCATCCTCAATCACCCGTTCGATGATCGCGCCGCCGGACTCGGGATCGCCGATCACGTCGGTCGCGGGAACATGGACGCCGGCAAAGCCAATCTCAGCAGCGCGCCCGCCATCTTGCGTGGGATAGCCGTGCCTGCCCACGCCGGTCGCCGTAGCATCGACCAGAAACAGCCCCAGACCGTTTTTCTCGCGGCGCTCGCCCGTGACTCGCGCAAGCACGATCAGCTTGTGCGCGCCCTCGCCATTTAGCACGAGCCCTTTTTCCCCGTTGAGCACGAACGAGTCGCCCTCGCGCCGCGCAGTGGTCGCGACGTCGAACAAATTCCACCCCGAAGTCTTCTCGGCATGGGCAAGCGCGAGCCGCAAGTCGCCCGATGCAATCGCGGGAATCATCGCCTCGCGCTGCGCCGCCGAGCCGCCGTGGCGAAGGACGCCGCCGCCCAGCACGATAGTCGCGAGATACGGTTCCAGCGTCAGCGCGCGCCCGAACGCCTCTTGCGTCAGCATGATCTCGACCGCGCCGCCGCCGTACCCGCCGTCCTCTTCCGCGAACGGCGCGCCTAGCAGACCGAGCTCGGCGTATTGCTTCCATAGCGCGTCGCTAAAGCCGAGTTGCTCGCCGCCATAGGCTTTGCGCTGCTCGAAGCTGTAGCGCTCCTTCATCAGCCGCGCGACGCTGTCGCCAATCTGCCGCTGCTCGTCGCTAAGATCGAAATCCATGCTCAGAGTCCCAGGATAGCCTTGGCGATGATCGAACGCTGAATTTCGTTCGAGCCGCCGTAGATCGAAACCTTGCGTGTATTGAAATAGACGGGCGCAACAGTGGAGGCCCAATCGGGCCCAACCGGGGGCTCGTTCCAGCGCTCATCGGGACGCTCAGGCTGATACGGCAAGGCATAGGGGCCGACCACGTCCATCAGCAATTCGGTCGTGGTCTGCTGCAATTCCGAGCCCTTGATCTTGAGGATCGAGGACATCGGATTGGGCTTGTTCTTCTCGCCGGGCCGGATCGCGGAGATTACCCGCATCTGCGTCATCTCGAGCGCCTTCAATTCGACCTCCGCCGCCGCAAGCTTCATGCGAAAGATCGGATCCTCCAGCTTTGGCTTGTCGCCATATGTCGGCAGCGAAGCGAGCCGTCGGATCTTGGCGAGCCGCGCCTTCGATACACCGACGCGGGCGATGCCGTTGCGCTCGTTGGAGAGCAGAAACTTCGCGTAGTCCCAGCCTTTGTTCTCCTGACCGACCATGTTCTCGGCAGGAATACGCACGTTGTCGAGGAACACCTCATTGACCTCGTAGCCGCCGTCGATCGTCTGGATCGGGCGGACCGTAATGCCGGGCGATTTCATATCGGCAAGGAAGAACGAAATGCCTTCCTGCTTTTTTACCGAGGCGTCAGTGCGGGCCAGCACGAAAATCCAATCGGCGTATTGCGCGAGCGTGGTCCAGGTCTTCTGTCCGTTAAGGATCCAGGAATCGCCGTCTCGTTTGGCTGTCGTGCGAAGGCTTGCGAGGTCCGAGCCTGCGCCGGGCTCGGAGAAGCCCTGGCACCACCAGTCGCGAAGATCGAGAATGCGCGGCAGAAAGCGCTCCTTCTGCGCCTGCGAGCCGAACGTATAAATCACCGGCCCGACCATGCTGGTGCCGAAGGCGAGCGATTCAGGGGCATGCCCGCGCTGAATCTCGTCCTGGAAGATCGAAAGCTTGATCGGGCTCCAGCCTGTGCCGCCCCATTCCACCGGCCAGTGCGGCGCGCCCCAACCTTTGGCGGCGAGGATGCGCGTCCAGGTTACGATGTCGCCGTGGCTGGGATGATGGCCGCCTTCCAGCTTTTCGCGGATGGCGTCGGGCAGACTGGTTTTAACGAACGCGCGCACTTCGTCGCGGAAGGCCGATTCTTCGTCGCTGAATCCCAGATCCATGCAGACCTCCCTTACCAATTCTTGAGAGCTAACTACGAACAAAGCTCGCTAAGGGTCAAGCGAGCGCGGGATACCCTGCATCGCTTGCCGAGCGCGCAAGTTGGTCGACGCGCGCATAGGCCAGCGGCGGCATATCCAGAGCGCCCCTGATCCCTAACGTTTCCAACGATAACGCAAGCGCAGGGTCTTTGAGCGTCGCGAAAAGGGCGCGGCGAATTGCCGCGATGGTTTCGGAGGGCAGCGTAGCGCTGGCGATAAAGGGCAGCGAGGGGGAAGCGGGAGAGCGTGCGATCGTCTTGACGCGATCGACGAGCGCCGGCTCGCCTTGGCGCAACAGGGCAAAGGTCACGCAATCGATCGCGGCGAGGTCTGCGGCGCCCTCCACTACGGAGCCAAGGCTTTTCGCATGGGCGCCGGTCTCAACGACCCGCAAAAAAAACGGTTTTCCGTTCGCAAACGGAGCGACGGCGGCTCGAAACAGGTTCATGCCGCTGTTGCTGTCGCGTGCGTTGATGGCTGCGCGAGCGCCTCGAAACGCCGCCAATTCCTCGCGCGGATCGTCGCGACGGGCGACTATCAAACTGCAGTGATCGGGACCATCGCAACCCTCGAAGACGTAAAGCGGCGTCGCGAGTATGACCACGTGCTGGCGAAGCATGGTCCAGTAGGGATAACCGCAGGTCTGGCCGAAAATCAGTGTAGGGTCATGCCAGGCTTCCGTCAGAGGAAGTCCCCGCGCCAGCCCTCTTGGAGCGTCCAGACCCGCGCTGCGCAGACGAGCGGCGAGTGCATTCCAGAGCGCGTCATTAGCCGCAGCCGTCCAGGGGAAATCGTACATGGGAAGGCTTGCGATCATAGCGCTCAGCTTGACCCTCTGCGATACGCGTCGCATGAAACCAAACCCAGCGCCGCGCGTAACATCTTCGACGATGCGCCGTCCCGGCGCGCAAAGCAAAGGGGCGCCGCGTTGGCCCTAATTTCCGCCCGCGATATCGCGGAGCCAATTGGCGAAATCGTAGACGCGGATCGTCGTCACTGGGTGTTCCGGCATCCCCTCACGATACGAGCGACACACTGGCTCAATGTCGTCTGCATGACGATCCTGCTGATGAGCGGGCTTCAAATCTTCAACGCGCGTCCCGATCTCTATTTTGGCAAGGCTTCGAACTTCGACTCGCCCCTACTATCGATGGGCGCGACCGACAGCATGCCACAGCGTGGCGTGACCAAGCTCTTTGGTCATTCATTCGACACCACAGGCGTGCTCGGCTTGTCGAATTTCCAGGGGCAACCGACCGAGCGCGGGTTTCCCTCATGGAGCACCCTGCCCTCGGATCAGGACCTTGCGACGGGCCGCCGCTGGCATTTCCTGTTCGCCTGGATTTTTGTCCTGAATGGGCTGCTTTATGTCGGCTATGGGCTTATCTCCGGGCAACTCCGGTTCCGCCTGATCCCCTCTCTCGATCAAATCAAAGGTTTTGGCTCCGCAGTCTGGGAGCATCTGAGGCTTCGATTCCCTGAAGGCCAGGAAGCCAAACGCTATAACGTCATCCAAAAGCTGACTTATTTGATCGTCATCGTGGGTCTGCTGCCGATTCAAATCCTAGCCGGCCTCGCCATGTCGCCCGGCTTTGACGCAATCGCTCCCTGGATTCTCGACCTGTTCGGCGGCCGTCAGAGCGCTCGCACCGTTCATTTCGTCGTCGCCGCGCTGCTCGTCCTGTTTGTGCTCGTGCACGTCGTTTTGGTGGTCGTGTCCGGGCTTTGGAACAACATGCGCGGCATGATCTCGGGCTGGTTTGTAATCGAGGGTCGCAGCGCGCTGCGGTTTTGGCCGTCGCGGAGAATGCCAGATGCGTAAGAAAATAGATCGTCGGCGATTTCTACGCGGCGCCGCATTTCTCGCAGGAACGGCGGCGATGTCCGGCTGCGCGAAGGTCGCAGACAGCAGCGCCGGCAAGCGCGCTTTGCAAGCTGGCGAAGACGCAACGCTCTACGTGCAACGGCTGCTTCTGACTAATCAGTCCTTGGCGCGCGAATTTTCCAAACAAGATATCTCGTCGTGGTTCAAGCCAAACGGGACCGAGAGCCCTTCGGACGAGGAGTACCAGAAGTTTGCGAAGACGGGCTTTGCCGAGTTTCGCCTAAAGATTGGCGGGCTGGTGGAGCATCCATTCGACGCCTCGCTCGCCGACCTGCGCGCAATGCCGGCGCGCACGCAGATTACCCGCCACGATTGCGTCGAGGGTTGGAGTTGCATCGGGCAATGGACCGGCGTTCCCTTGAGTGAATTGCTCCAACGCGCCGGCCTGAAACCGCAAGCGCGCTATGTCCTGTTTCATTGCTTCGACCAAATGGACCCTAACGGGCTCGATGCCAGCAACTCTAATTATTATGAAACGATCGACCTCACCGACGCTTTCCACCCGCAAACGTTGCTCGCCTACGACATGAATGGCGCCGCTGTGCCTGTCGCGCACGGCGCGCCGCTAAGGTTGCGGGTCGAACGTCAGCTCGGCTACAAAATGGCCAAATATGTGAAGGCGATCGAGGTCGTCGACAATTTTGAAAACCTGCGCGGCGGCCGTGGAGGCTATTGGGAGGACCTCGGATACGACTGGTACGCGGGCTCCTGATCAAATCCGATCGTGCTCTCCGAAGGATGAAGTGCGCGATCGTGCGGCTTGAACAGATAGCGTCTGGCGACTTCGAAATAGTTCTTATACACCAACCCGCCGTTGCGCTCGACCACCGCCGCTCGGTTAAGCCGATACCAGCGCGGAATATCGTACCAGGGCATCGCTGAGTGCATGTGATGCACGACATGCAAATTGTTGAACAGAAATAGCGGGCCAAAGAACCAGCAGGTCTCGACGATTGCGGTTCGCCGCTCGATGGTCTCATCGGCGCGATGCTCGGCGAATGAGCGGACTAGCGCGAGCGACGTTCCCCCGTAGACGAAAATCCAGAAGTAAGTCCAGAACGGCATGCCGCACACGCCAATCACCCAGACGAGAATAACGGCGGCCTCGACGATATGGCGGGCGACCATGATCCGCCTGCGGCGGTCGCCATTGGCGATGGCCCGAAGCTCAATTCCCCAGAACCGCCCCATCGCCCAGGCCGGCCCGAGCGTCAGACGTCCCAGCAGCGTCGACTGTGCGCGAGAGATGGCGCGGCCAAACATCCCCAATGCGGTCCATTGTTCGCGGGTGTAATAGTAGGATTCGGGGTCGTCGAGCGGATCGGTCAGCCGGAGATCGTTGTGATGCTTCAGGTGGGTCACCCTGTAGACCTCGAACGGCAACCAGAGCGAGAGCGGCCAAGTGCCGATCCATTTGTTGAGCCGTCGCCATTTGGTTGGATGATTGTGGATCACCTCGTGTTGCAGGCTCATGTGCCATGCCACGCTGATTGCCCCCAGTACAGCAAGCACGGGCGTCGGCAGAGCTCGCCACTCGTAGGTAAGCGCAAACCAGAGACCGTAGACGCAGACCACGAGAACCGCGGTCGGCCACTCCACCGTCTGCCGACCGCGAACAATTTCGACATATTCCATGGAATCGGCGCCTTCCTGCCACGATTCATGGAATCACTTCTGCGTGATTGCTACAAGGGTCGGCGAGGCGCCCAGCGCAGCAAATTATCTAAACTTTGGCATGATTTAATTGACATATTGCCGAGGGCGCGCTCGGACGTTTGCCAGTCGCAACCCGGGAGACGTCTGTTTGGAGTTCGAGAGCACTAAGGAGGCCGCGCTGAAACCGCTTGCCGGATTAAAGGTTCTCGAACTTGCGCGGATTCTTGCGGGCCCCTGGGCGGGTCAGGCGTTAGCTGATCTCGGCGCTGACGTAATCAAGGTCGAACGGCCCGGTTCGGGCGACGATACGCGCGGATGGGGGCCGCCTTTCCTCGAGGGTGAGAATGGCGAGCGGCTGGACGCCGCTTATTTTCATTCCTGCAACCGCGGCAAACGATCGCTGGCGGCCGATTTCGAGCAGCCGGAAGGCCGCGAGATCGTACGTCGCCTCGCGATCGAAGCGGACGTCCTGATCGAAAACTTTAAGACCGGCGGGCTCGCCAAATACGGCCTCGACTATGCGAGCCTTTCCGCGCTGAACCCGCGCCTCGTCTATTGCTCGATCACAGGATTTGGCCACGACGGCCCCTATGCGTCACGCGCGGGTTACGACTTCATCGTGCAAGGCATGGGCGGCGCGATGGACCTCACGGGAGAGGCGGAACGCGAGCCGCAAAAACCGGGCTATGCCGCGGCCGACCTGTTCACCGGCCTCTATGGCGTTATCGCGATCCAGGCGGCGCTGCGCCGCCGCGACTTGACCGGTCGCGGCGGCGAGATCGACATGGCGCTGTTCGACACGCAAATCAGTGTACTCGCCAACCAGGCGATGAATTATCTAGTCTCCGGCCACACTCCGCGCCGCATGGGCAACGCCCATCCCAATCTGGTCCCCTATCAGGTATTCGAGGCCGCGGACGGGCCGTTGATCGTCGCAACCGGCAACGATCGCCAGAGCCGCGACTTTTGCCGCATTGTGGGTCGCGAGGATTTGGCGCGCGATCCGCGCTTTGCGACTAACGCTGACCGTATCCGCAACCGAGTGGAGTTCATTGGCGCGCTTGCCGAAGCCACTGCCCGACACAGGCGCGACGACCTGCTCGTCGCGCTAGAGGCCAACCACGTTCCCGCCGGGCCAATAAATACGGTCGCTGAAACCTTCGCGGACCCGCAAGCCCTCGCGCGCGGCATGCGCATCGACCTGCCTGCGACAGACGTGCGCGGCGGCTTCGCCCCCTCAGTGCGGTCGCCAATGGTGCTCGATGGCGAGCGGCTTGCGGCGCCGCGCGCGGCGCCTCGGCTTGGCGAGCACACCGACGAGGTTTTGGGCGAGTTAGGATTCGCAGCGACCGAAATTGCCGATTGGCGAGCACGCGGAATCGTTGGCTGAAGGAAACCGTTAATCTTGCGGGAACGCGAGGCGAGTCGCGCGCGTTCAACGCGCGGAGGGCTCGCCAATGCGCCACACCGCCGGGAATACAATCTTCGACCTCTGCGCCGGGGCGGCGCTTGGAATAATGCTCGCGGCGTGTCTGCTGGTGGGCGATTTGAATGTCCGGCAGATGACGTTTGATAGCGCGTCTCCGGTAATGACGACGCTCACCCTCGTCGGCGCCATCGTTGGCGAATTTTCCGTCGGGGCGGCCCTTAGCGGCGTTGTGATTCGGATGCTCGCCCCGCAGACTTGATCATGCGCCGCGCAACTTTCCCGCCGTCTCCTCCATGGCGCCGGGCGCCAGTTCGCAAAAGAGCACCCGAGCCTGATCTACGGGTCCAGGGAAAATCAATCGTCCCCGTGGCGCAAGCTTAAATCCCATTCGCGCATAATAGGGTTCATCGCCCACCAGCACGACAAGCCGGAACCCTCGCGCCCGGGCCTCCTCCAACGATCTTTTGACCAGCGCATCGCCAATGCCTCGGCTGCGGAAAACAGGCTCCACGATCAGCGGTCCGAGCAACAGCGCCGGCGCCTCGCCAATCACGATGGGCGTCATCGCATTGGCCCCGACCAGCAATGTGCCAACCCTCGCGACGAAGCTCATGTCGAGATCGGGACCGGTGGTCTCACGCAGCCGATAGGCCGTGCGCGCGTAGCGGCCAGGGCCGAATACGCGCTCGTTGAGACGCAGGATCGCCTCCGCGTCGTCGGGCGTCTGGGGATCGAGGCTCAGCGGAAAATCGGACATCTATGAAAACCAGTTACAGCCCGGCGGATACTGCGTTGTCGCGCTTTGCATTACATTGGCGAGCCGCGCCCTCTAGCACGGCGAGAGCCTGCGCCGAAAGACGGTCACCAGATCGGCGACAAAGGTTGTCCGCCGACAATTTCAGCGAGTCGGGCGCGGGTCCCTCTCGTCGTGTCTTCCGGTAGCGCATCGAGCGCGAAGAAGCGCGCCGCGAGGATCTCGCGATCGGGTGCGCGTTTGCGCAAAATTCGTAAGCGGCGAGCGACATAGACTGCGACGTGATCGCGACGCGAAGCGTGCACGTTGAAAAACAGGCCGTGCAGTTGGAAAGGCGGCTCGACCGCAACCAGCGCCTCCTCTTCGATCTCGCGGACCAGCGACGCCTCGAAAGTTTCCCCCGGCTCCACACCGCCGCCTGGAAAGTGCCAGCCCGGGGTATAACTATGTTTGACCAGAAGTACCCGATCCTCGCCGTCGAACACAACGCCGCGCACGCCGAGCGTCATTGGACGCGCGACCAGAAAGGCTAGGTGAGCGAGCCGATCGCGCCAGCGCCTTTTGCCTTGCCATGGCGCAGGGGCGGCCCTAGCAGTGTCGCCCATATCCGTTTCCCTGGGTTGGCGTCGTTGGCCGTCCTTGCGCCGTAAAGTGGCGGCCGTCAAAAACGAGCGTCATGAGCTTTTCGATCGCGCATCTGTCGGACCCCCACCTTAGTCCTGCGCCCTTTCCGCCATGGCGGGAAATGCGGCTGAAGCGGTTCATGGGCTATGTGAATTGGAAGCGCGGCCGGCAGGGCCTCAACGACATGACGATGCTCGGCCGACTGGTCGAAGATCTGCGCGCGCAGAATCCGGACCACATCGCCATGACGGGCGACGCTGTAAACATCGCATTGGCTATAGAATTCGAACGGGCGGAAGCGTGGATGCGCACGTTGGGCGATCCCCTCGACGTGAGCTTCACGCCCGGCAATCACGACGCCTATGTGCGCGACGCGCTCGTCGTCCTCGACCGCACTTTTGCGCCATGGACCACGGGCGACGCGCGCGCAACCTCGGGGCTGGAGCGGTTTCCCTACTTGCGCCGCCGTGGCGAGATCGCCTTGA
>JAYTRP010000336.1:0-4893 GCA_043746145.1 Hyphomicrobiales bacterium
CGTGCCGGTCGACAATTCGCATTTGGGCGAGCGCGTGAAGGCGGTTGAGCCTGTGCATCGCCAAGTATTCATCGAGCGCGTCGGCATTGCCGACGAGGACACGTTCGAGCGCAAGATTTTCATCATGCGAAAGGTCGTCTCCAATAAGACCTACGCGATCGGCGGCGACCAGATCGCCGAATACTATCCCGTGTCGATGTCGTGCCGCACGATCGTCTACAAGGGCATGGTGCTGGTGCATCAACTGGGGCCCTATTACAAAGATCTCGCCGACCCGCGCTACATCACTGCGCTCGCGCTCGTGCATCAGCGTTTCGCGACCAACACCTTCCCCTCCTGGCGGCTCGCGCATCCTTACCGCATGGTCGCCCACAACGGCGAAATCAACACGCTGCGCGGCAACGTCAACTGGATGGCGGCACGACAGGCGAGCGTCGATTCCGAACTGTTCGGCAACGACATCTCCAAGCTGTGGCCGATCTCTTATGAGGGCCAGTCGGACACGGCGTGCTTTGATAACGCACTCGAATTCCTGGTTCGCGGCGGCTATTCGCTCACTCACGCGATGATCATGCTGATTCCCGAGGCCTGGGCTAGCAATCCGCTGATGGACGAAGCCCGGCGCGGTTTCTACGAATATCACGCGGCGATCATGGAGCCTTGGGACGGCCCCGCCGCAATGGCGTTCACCGACGGGCGACAGATCGGAGCGACGCTCGACCGCAACGGATTGCGGCCCGCCCGCTATTTCGTCACCGACGACGATCTGGTCGTGCTCGCTTCCGAGATGGGCGTCTTGCCCGTGCCAGAGGAAAGCATCGTCCAAAAATGGCGGCTGCAGCCCGGCAAGATGTTGCTAGTCGATCTCGAACAGCACCGCATCGTCTCCGACGAGGAGATCAAGTCGACCTTGTCGGCGGCCAATCCCTATCGCGAGTGGCTCGACAAGACGCAGATCGTCCTCGAAGATTTGAACCCGGTCGAGCCGCGAGCCGCGCGAACCGACGTGTCGTTGCTCGATCGTCAGCAGGCGTTCGGTTACACGCAGGAAGATCTCGCGATCCTGATGTCGCCGATGGGGACCACCGGCCAGGAGGCCGTAGGTTCGATGGGAACGGACACGCCGATCTCGGCCCTGTCCGTGAAGTCGAAGCTCCTCTACACCTATTTCAAGCAGAACTTCGCGCAGGTGACCAACCCGCCGATCGATCCGATCCGCGAAGAGTTGGTCATGAGCTTGGTCTCGTTCATCGGGCCGAGGCCCAATCTGTTTGATCTTGAAGGCAATGCGCGCCGCAAGCGCCTCGAAGTGCGCCAACCCATCCTCACCAACGAGGATCTTGAGAAGATCCGTTGCATTGGTCATTTCGAAGAGACGTTCGACACCCGCACGCTCGACATCACCTACGCGACCGAGCGCGGCGCCGAGGGAATGGACGAGGCGTTGCAGCGGTTGTGCGAGCGGGCGGAAGCGGCCGTGCACGGGCGCTATAACATCATCGTCCTCAGCGACCGTATGGTTGGCCCTGACCGCATTCCGATACCGGCGCTGCTGGCGACAGCGGCGGTGCATCATCACCTGATCCGCAAAGGTCTGCGCACCTCGGTCGGCCTCGTGATCGAGACCGGCGAAGCCCGCGAAGTGCATCATTTCGCCTGCCTCGCCGGCTATGGCGCGGAGGCGATCAACCCCTACCTCGCGTTCGAGACGCTGGCCGCTATGGCCAAGGACCTGCCCGAGCAGGTGAACGCGCACGAGGTGCTCAAGCGCTTCATCAAGTCGGTCGACAAGGGACTCCTGAAGGTCATGTCCAAGATGGGCATCTCGACCTACCAATCCTATTGCGGGGCGCAAATCTTCGACGCGATCGGCCTCGCAAAGTCGTTCGTGGACAAGTATTTCTTCGGCACCTCGACGATGATCGAAGGCGTATCGCTGCCTGAGATTGCCGAGGAGACGGCGCGTCGTCATCGCGACGCGTTCGGTCTGTCGCCTGTACTCAGGACCTCGCTCGAGGTTGGCGGCGAATATGCTTATCGCATCCGCGGCGAGGCGCATAGTTGGACGCCCGAGACCGTGTCGCTGCTGCAGCACGCAGTGCGTGGCAACGCGAAATCAAAGTATGACGCTTACGCCAAGCTGCTCAACGAGCAGGCGGAGCATCTGCTTACCATTCGTGGCCTGTTCCGCATCCGAACCGCTGAAGAGGACAAGCGCCAGCCCGTGCCGATCGAGACGGTCGAGTCCGCAGCCGACATCGTCAAGCGATTCTCGACCGGCGCCATGTCATATGGCTCGATTTCGCGCGAGGCGCACACCACGCTGGCGATCGCCATGAACCGCATCGGCGGCAAGTCGAATACCGGCGAGGGCGGCGAGGAATCGGACCGCTACAAGCGCATGCCCAACGGCGACTCGATGCGCAGCGCGATCAAGCAGGTCGCTTCCGGGCGCTTTGGCGTCACCGCGGAATATCTCGTCAATTCCGACATGATGCAGATCAAGATGGCGCAGGGCGCGAAGCCCGGCGAAGGCGGTCAATTGCCCGGCCATAAAGTCGACGCCGTGATCGCCAAGGTGCGCCACTCGATGCAGGGCGTCGGCTTGATTTCGCCGCCGCCGCATCACGACATCTATTCGATCGAGGACCTGAAGCAGCTCGTCTATGACCTAAAGAACGTCAACCCGCAGGCCGCGGTCTCCGTCAAGCTCGTGTCTGAGATCGGCGTCGGCACGGTCGCTGCGGGCGTCGCCAAGTGCAAGGCCGATCACGTAACGATCGCTGGCTTCGAGGGCGGAACGGGCGCTTCCCCGCTGACATCGATCAAACACGCCGGCTCACCGTGGGAGATCGGCCTTGCCGAAACCCACCAGACGCTGGTGATGAATGGCTTACGCGCGCGCATCGCCGTCCAGGTCGACGGCGGCGTGCGCACAGGACGCGACGTCGTGATCGGGGCGCTGCTAGGCGCGGACGAATTCGGCTTCGCCACCGCGCCGCTGATCGCGGCGGGTTGCATCATGATGCGCAAGTGCCACCTCAATACCTGCCCGGTCGGCGTCGCCACGCAGGACCCGGTGTTGCGCAAGCGCTTCGTCGGCCAGCCCGAGCACGTCATCAACTTCTTCTTCTTCGTTGCGGAGGAAGTGCGCGCGCTGATGGCCGAGCTCGGTTATTCCAAGTTCGACGAGATGATTGGTCAACGCCAGATGCTCGACAAGACTGAGCTCGTTTCGCAGGCGAAGACGCGTGGCCTCGATTTCGCCAAGCTGTTCTACAAGCCCGAACCTTGGCCGCACGACGCGATCCATCACACGACCGCGCAGGACCACCAACTCGAGCACGTACTCGACCGCACGTTAATCGCCGAGGCGAAAGAGGCGATCGAGCACGGCAAGCCGGTGCGAATCGACATGGCGATCCGCAATTCGGACCGCTCCGCGGGCGCGATGCTGTCAGGTGAGATCGCCCGCCGTTACGGGCATGCGGGCCTGCGCGACGACACGATCCACATCAAGCTCAAGGGCGCGGCAGGCCAAAGCTTCGGGGCCTTCCTGGCCAAAGGTGTGACGCTTGAACTCGAAGGCGACGGCAACGACTACATCGGCAAAGGGCTCTCAGGTGGCCGGATTATCGTCTATCCCCCGAAGGAAGCCACCAAGCTGACGGCCGAGAAGTCGATCATCGTCGGTAATACGGTGCTCTACGGCGCGACGGCGGGGGAATGCTATTTCCGCGGCGTCGCGGGCGAGCGGTTCGGAGTGCGCAACTCCGGCGCGATCGCTGTCGTCGAAGGCGCGGGCGACCACGGCTGCGAATACATGACCGGCGGCATCGTCGTGGTGATCGGCGAGACCGGGCGCAACTTCGCCGCGGGCATGTCGGGCGGCATCGCCTATGTGCTCGACGAGGCGGGCGACTTCGCCAAGCGCTGCAACCTGTCGATGGTCGATCTCGAACCGGTCGCCGCCGAAGAGGAGATGATGGAGCGTCACCTGCACTCGGGCGGCGATCTTCTCTCGCACGGCCGTGTCGACGTGATGGGCGACATGAGCCGCCACGACGCCGAACGGCTGCACCAACTTATCGCCAACCACGCCCGGTACACCGGCTCGACCCGCGCGCGAGAAATTCTCGAAAGCTGGGAGAGCTACCTGCCGAAGTTCCGCAAAGTCATGCCGGTCGAGTACCGTCGCGCGTTGAAGGAGCTTGCTGCGCAGAATATGGGGGCGGCTGTCGCGGCGGAATAGCATAAACTTTGGCGCGGAAAGTCGTGCGATACGCTGACCACTCCCTCGATCGGATGCGTGAGAGAAATATTTTACCCGACTGGGTCGAAAGGGCGTTACGTCGTCCAGAGTTCGGTCAGGCCAGTCGAACGCGGGCGCTTAGAAGAATGGCGTTTCGTCGGATCGAAGAGCTTGGCAATCGTTGGCTTTGTCTAGTGTACGAAAACCATGAGCAGGAAATAGTCGCGGTCTCGGTTTATATGGATCATAACGCGGAGAAATGGCGATGAACATTCGTCCGTTGGAAGCGACTCTGGTCGTTCACTGCAGTGGCGCCAAGGTCGAACGCATCGCTGAGGTCGAGTCCGACATTTTCATCGCTTATGATTCAAACCAGAAAATCGTCGATGTGACAGTGAAGGCGCGGACAAGCCAATTCAGGGTCGACCTTGTTGACGTAACCGATCGAGACAAGGCAAGGCTGACCTATGATGAGACGGTCGACGCTTTGGCGATTGATGCTGGAGATTCCGCCTACCGCGACTCTTCGGAGGTGTCGCCTGGATTCGTGGTGGATTACGACGACGATGGCTTCTTACGCGGATTTGAATTTCTGAACGCGTCGAATTTCTTTTCAGATCAAACTATGACCAACATCCGCA
>JAYTRP010000337.1:0-4888 GCA_043746145.1 Hyphomicrobiales bacterium
CTACGCCGAGGCTAGCACGATTCGGCCGCCCTGCGCGTCAATGCACGTAGCAACCGTGACGGTAGCAGCGACGATGATGGGGGTACATAAACCGTGGGCCGACGCAGGATCGGTAATAATGGTATCCGGACAATCCAACCCGATAGCATCCGGCCTCAGCGGCCGAGGAGCCGAATATTGTCAGTCCGGCGAGAACAGTTAGAGCCAACCCCAGATTCTTCATTTGAATTCCCTGTACTATGCCGCCGCTCTGTAAAAATTTTAACGCGGTTCGGAAAGGTGGAACGCAGTGAGTCGGCTCCAGGTTCCCCTTAAGCAGCCCTCTTCCGCGGCCCCATCGCCTTGAGCTTGACGAAAAGCTTGCTGGCCGAGTTCGGCTTGACTCCCGTGCGGACGCCGCGAAGCGCCATCGCATAGGTAATTCTGTGCAAATGATCGGCTAGCGCCGAGCGGTCATTTATCGCCTCCAACGCCGCGTAAGGAATGGGCGCACCGATCACGACGGGAAGCACAGCCCCGATCTGAAGCTTCACCTCGTGGAAAATCAGCGAGAGCCTCAACGTTTGGCTGACGTGGCTGGCGATCTGAAATAACCGGCTGTTCTGTCCGCCAAACCAGATTGGCGCCACGGTTGCGCGAGACCGATGAATAAGCTGCGATACGAACGGCTGCCAACGCGCATCCACAGCCGGCTGTCGACCGAGCCGATCGGGCGTAGTCGAGACGCCGCCAGCGGGAAAAACCACCACCACGCCGCCGCGATCGAGATGCGCGCGGGCCGCCGCGCGCGTGGCGAGATTGCTGCGCTGAGCTTCCTCGGTTCCGGAAAAATCGACGGGCAACACAAAGTCCCGCACTTCAGGCGCACGCATGAGCACGGCGTTGGTGAGCACGACGAAGTCCTTGCGCACTTTCTCGATCAGCCAGGAAATGACGATCCCGTCCAGCACGCCATAGGGATGATTGGCGACCACAACCACGGGACCGGTGCAAGGAATGCGCGCCAGCGCTGCGGCGTCGAAGCGCACATCGAGCGACAACTGGCGCACCGCCGCCCCCCAGAAACTTTCGTTGGGGCGCGGGTTGCGCTGGTTGTCGATGTAGAGCCGCTTTAGCCTGGGTTGACCTGTCGCACGCTCCACCAGCCGGATAAGTCCCCGTTTAACGGGCGGATCCTCGCGCGTGGCGTAGCTAAACAGATACTTATCCATTGGACCATCTTAGGACGAAATAGTGACTGCCGAATGACGCTATTCTGCTCTCAGCCTTTCAACGCCCGCGCTTTCGCCAACGAGTCGAAGGCCTGAAGCTCTTCAATCAAAGCCTCGAAATCTTTCAACGCAACCATGTTCGGACCATCCGACGGCGCCTTATCAGGGTCCTGATGCGTCTCGATGAAAACGCCGGCGACACCGACCGCCACGGCCGCACGGGCCAGCACCGACACGAACTCGCGCTGTCCTCCCGACGAACCGCCCTGCCCTCCGGGCTGCTGCGCGGAATGTGTCGCGTCAAAAATAACCGGCGCGCCGATGTCTCGCAGGACGGGCAAGGCGCGCATGTCAGAGACAAGCGTGTTGTAGCCGAATGAAACGCCACGCTCGGTCACCAGCACGTCCGCCGCCCCGGCGCCGGTGAGCTTGGCGACGACGTGCTTCATGTCCCACGGCGCCAGAAACTGCCCCTTTTTGACGTTGACGGCTCGACCTGTACGCGCCGCCGCGATCAGCAGATCGGTCTGCCGGCAAAGAAAGGCAGGGATTTGCAAAACATCGACGACCTCGGCGGCGATCGCGCATTGCTCACTCTCGTGCACGTCGGTCAGCACCGGCAAACCCAGCGTCTCGCGAATTTCCGCAAACACATTGAGCGCCGTCTCTAGTCCGACGCCGCGCGTGGCCCCGCCCGACGTGCGGTTCGCCTTATCGAACGAGGTCTTGAACACGAGCCCAATTTGGCGACGCGCTGCGATCTCCTTCAGCGCGGACGCCATCTCGAGCGCATGCGCGCGGCTTTCGAGCTGACAGGGTCCGGCGATAAGAGCCAGCGGCAGCACGGCGCCGAATTTCACGGCTGCCGGGCCACGGCCGACCTGGACGATGGCGTTAGGGGTCATGCTCCTCAACCTTTCACGCGATCAGGCGGGGACCGGCGGGAGTTCTCCCCACGACGCCGTTCAGACTTCAGGTCGCAAATTGTCTTGATCAGGGGCGTAACCTAGCACGACGGACGGCAAAAGACATCTGCTCCTCTCGTCAGCGCGGTCTCCGCGCTGTACACCCCCGCGGCCCCTTTTCGAGAGAACGCCGTCGATGAAATTTTCCGAACCCTTTGCCCATGTCGTCGCCGGGATCGGCAGCGCCCTGGTCGCATTCCGGCGATTGCAGGGAACGCCAAGCGTTGTCGCCTTCGGCGCCGCCCCGGCAATTCCGGCCGCCCGTCCGCAGGGCTTGCCGACGCTGAAAATGCCGACTGCGCGAGGCTGGGACGCCGGCCGCACGCCCATCGCGGCGCGCGGCCTGAAGGTCAATGCCTTCGCCACCGGTCTTAAACATCCCCGCTGGATTCAGACCATGCCCAACGGCGACGTTCTCATCGCGGAGTCACTGACGATCGCCGGCCCGATCGGAAGCGTGTTCGACTATGCGATGACCGCGACGATGCGGCGCGCCGCCGCGCTCGGCGTCAGCCCCAATCGCGTGACGAGATTGCGCGACGCGAACGGCGACGGTGTAGCCGAGGTGCGAGATACCTTCCTCGACGGATTGAACCAGCCGTTCGGCATGGCGCTGGTCGGTGAGACTTTCTATCTCGGCAACACCGATGGCGTGGTCGCCTACCGTTACGAGAATGGCCGAGCCATCGGGCCGGGACGCAAGTTGCTCGGTTTCAATGCGGGCGGCCATTGGACCCGGAGCCTGTTGCCGACCCCGGACGGCACGAAAATATACATTGGCGTGGGCTCTCTCACCAACATCGCCGACAGCGGCATGGAGGTCGAACAGGGACGCGCCGCGATTTGGGAACTCGAT
Source organism: Hyphomicrobiales bacterium (assembly GCA_043746145.1). Lineage (GTDB taxonomy): Bacteria > Pseudomonadota > Alphaproteobacteria > Rhizobiales > Beijerinckiaceae > Roseiarcus. Next base: position 3,033 of record JAYTRP010000337.1, read on the forward strand.
CTCACCACCAATCACGGGCGTATCTTTGCGTCCGGCCTACGCAATCCCGTCGGCATCGCCTTCGAGCCGACCACCGGCGCTTTATGGACCGTCGTCAACGAGCGCGACGGCCTGGGCGACGAGACGCCGCCGGACTACCTCACGCATGTGCAGGACGGCGGCTTCTATGGCTGGCCTTACTGCTACTGGGGCAAGACAGTCGACGACCGCGTGCCGCAGGACCCCACCTTCGTTGCGCGCGCCATCACTCCCGATTACGCGCTTGGCGGCCACACCGCCTCGCTTGGCCTTTGCTGGTTGCCAGCGGGAACCCTGCCCGGCTATCCCGATGGAATGGTGATTGGCCAGCACGGCTCGTGGAACCGCAGCAAGCTCAGCGGCTACAAAGTCGTGTTCATCCCGTTCGTCAACGGTCGCCCATCAGGACCCGCGCGTGATATCCTGACCGGATTCCTGGCCCCTGACGAACGCTCCTCCTACGGCCGCCCGGTCGGCGTGACGATCGGGCCGGACGGCTCGCTGCTGGTGGCGGACGATGTGGGCGACGCGATCTGGCGAGTGACCGGCGCGTAAGGCCGCGCGCTCAGATTTTTCGGCGTCGTGATTTTGCGAATGTGTCGAATGCGACCGCGAGCACGATAATGGCGCCGATTACGATCTGCTGGATGTAGGCGTTCACGTTCATCAGCACGAGGCCGTTGATGAGCACACCGATCAGGATTGTGCCGATCACGGTTCCAAAGATGGTTCCCGAACCGCCAAACAGGCTGGTGCCGCCAATGACCACGGAGGCGATCACCGTCAGTTCGTAGCCGGTCCCGGCGACTGCCTCGGCGGAATTCAGCCGGGCCGCCAGCACAAAGGCGCTGAGCCCCGCGAAGAAGCCCATAATGACGTAGACGCTCGCGATCACGCGATTGACATTGAGGCCCGACAGCCGCGCCGCTTCCGCATTGCCGCCGACAGCATAAACCTGCCGCCCGTAGCGGGTGTAGCGCAGCACGATGTGAGCCAGCCCGGCGGCGACCAGAAAAATAATCACAGGCACCGGCACAGGGCCAATTTTGCCCTGTCCCCACCAAGCGAACGATGGCTCGAAACCCGAAATCGGGCCGCCAGCCGCGAACAGCAGCGCGGCCCCGCGAAACGCCGACATCCCGCCGAGCGTCACAACGAAAGGCGGCACTTTCAGCCGCGTGATCGCAAGGCCCTGGATATATCCGCCGAGCAGGCCGACCGCTATCGCCGCCAAAACCGCCAATCCCCAGCCGTAACCGATCCCGCCGGCGCCTACCGTGAAGCGGTCCTGCAGCCCGCCCTTGGCGACCGCTGCCGCGACCAAGCCGGCGAAAGCGACCAGCGATCCGATCGACAGATCGATACCGGCGGTCAGGATCACGAAGGTCATGCCGACCGCCAGCAATCCGGTGATCGAGACCTGCCGCATGACGTTGAAGAGATTGATTGAAGACAGAAATCTCGGCTGCAGAATCGCGAACAAGATCATCAACGCAATCAGGAAGATCGAAGGGGCGAAGCGAGCCACGAAGCCGAAAATGTCGGGGCTCTTGTCGTCGTTGGCGTCTACAGCCTTGGCGTCAGTCATGGCTTGGCCTCAAACAAAAGGGGGCGCGCGGTCTGTCCGGCCGCGGGAATCGTCATCATCGACATCAGGATTTCCTGCGTCGCGGCGCCGCGCGCGATTTCGCCGGTGACGCGACCCTCGCGCATGGTCACGATGCGATCGCACACCGACAGAATTTCCGGCAGTTCCGAGGATATGACGATGACGGCGATGCCGGACTTCGCCATCTCGATCAGCAGGTTGTGCACTTCGACCTTCGAGCCGATGTCGA
>JAYTRP010000338.1:0-4883 GCA_043746145.1 Hyphomicrobiales bacterium
TGTGTTTTCGTGGTCGTTCTGGCGAAGAGTCCATCAAGCTAACGCCGCCGAAGCTCACTATCGCGCTAGAAATTGCCATTATATGCAACTGTAGTACTAGGCAACTGCGAAGCTTCGCTCCTGCCCCCCCACAGTGGCGCTCTCGCTAAGTTCAATTTCGATTCCCACTTCGCCGATTGTTACGCGCTCGACAACATTGCGAATGTTGTCGCCTGCCAGAGGCTCAGTTTCCCGAGAACGTCGAGAGGCATCGTGTTCGGTCCAATGTGTGCTCGCCTAAGGACCATGAGGATGCGGCGGCATCATCGAGGTCGAGCAAGACGCCAAATGCGTCCTGACCGCATCGACAATCTGCTTTTCCAGATCCGGCGCGGATACGCGCACAGTGGATTCAGCCTCTTGGCTGCTACCCGTCAGCGCCCGGCGAGACAGACTAGTGCCAACGTGGGCTGCCCTTGGCAGTAACAACTTGCACTCATCCTATTGCCACAGTGTTGATTCCAAGCGATTCCCTTGTGGCGCCCGCAAATCCAGCAGTGCGACAAAGTGAACGCAAACAGCCGGCGCCGATCGGCGTCCGGCCACGCTCGATCAACGTTCGTGCGCCGCGGAGGAGGTGGCGGCCTGGAGCGGCGAGAGGATGTAATCGATGGCGCGCCGGCTCTCCGTCTTAATCTGCACGGACACCGTCATGCCCGGAGCCAGCAGCACGGCCTTGCCGCCGATTACGATCTCGGGTCGGTCGAGCGCGATAAGAATCGGAAACACCAGATCCTGCGTTTGCTGCGCCGCGCTCGTGGCCGCCAATAGGCCCGACGAGGGAAACGGTTGCGACGCGTTCTTTTGCTGACTCGCCGCTACTGCGCCGGGGATGGCGTCCCTCGCGATATGCGTCACCGACCCGGCGATGCTGCCGTAACGTGTATAGGGATAGGCGTCGACCTGCACAGTCGCCTCCTGCCCCTTCTGCACGAAGCCGATGTCCGTATTCAACACATAGGCTTCGATCTCGATCCCACCGTCGGTCGGAACGAGCTGCATCAATTGCTGTCCCGTCGACACCACCTGGCCGACCGTCGTGACGGTGGAGGCTGAAATCGTGCCCGTCATGGGCGCCCTCAGCGTCATTTGGCGAACCTGCGCAGTCGCCTTGGTGAGTTGCTCCTGATCGTCCTCGACCTCGCGATACAACTGCACGAGCCGGTCGGTGTTCGACTCTAGAAAGGCTTCGCACGTCTTCTTGATTTCGGCTTCGATCACCGGGATCGCGGCTTCGGCATCGCTCAGGTTTCCTTCGAGGCCGGCCTGCGTCAGCTCCGCCTCGCGCTGGATGAGCAGTTTCGCCAGATATTGCGAGCGGCTGTTCCAGCCCTTGTCGTTGAGGGCGCGCACCATCCCTACCTGGTCCCTGACTATATCGACTACTGCTTGCTGTGCCGCAATGCTTTTGGCGAACCTGTCGCGCGCGAACACCTTTTGGTTCTTCTGGGCCTCCAGGTTAGTCAGGGTGGCCGACAGACTGGAAAGCGCCGCACGCAGCGCCTGCTCTTCGCGCTTGCGCACTTGAGGCGGCGTACCTTCGATCCAGACAAACCTAGGCTCGATGTCGAGGGTCGTGCCGTGCAACGCCTCGATCGCGGCCTTGCGCCGCACGATCTCCGCCTGCGCATTGACGAGCTTGTCGCTGGCGAGGCTCTGGCCAGCGAGCGTGTCGGTCGGGTCGAGTTCGAGCAGGACATCGCCGGCCTCGACCAGATCGCCATCCTTGACGGCGATCCTGATGACTTTCCCCGTGACCAGCGGCTGAATGGTCTTGGTGCGGCCGGAAGGCTGCACCTTGCCGGGGGCGTACGCATAGACGTCGAGATGCCCGAACCATGACCACAGCAGCGCGACCGTCAGCAACGCGCAGATGGCGTAAACCAGTCGCATCGCGTGCGGCGTCGGCGGCGCCTCGAGAAGCGCCAGCGCGACGGGGAGGAACTCGCGGTCACGCGGGTCCCGCTCCGTCCGAACGCTGTCGAGCATCTTCAGTTGCACCGGCCTTGTCAACGCGCGGCGGCGCGCGCGGCGCTGTTGCAACAGAGCGTGAAGCGGTTTTTTCGCGGGGTCCGGGGCGGGCGGGGTCATTCGTTGGCCTGCCTAGTCTGCAAGTTCCACAAGCGATAGTATATTCCATCGCTCTGCGTCAAAAGCTCTTCGTGCGAACCTATTTGCGTAATCTCCCCTTCCACAAGGCCGACGATGCGGTCGCAGTTGCGCACAGCGGAGAGCCGATGGGCGATGATGATAACGGTGCGCCCGCGCGAGATGCGGTTCATGTTCTCGCGGATGATTTGCTCGCTCTCGTAATCTAGTGCACTCGTGGCCTCGTCGAGAATGAGTACGCGTGGGTTAATGGCGAGCGCGCGGGCTATGGCGATTCTCTGCCGCTGCCCGCCGGAAAGATTGGCACCGCGCTCCTCGATCACCGTGTCATAGCCTAACGGCAATTTGAGGATAAAATCGTGCGCTCCCGACAGTTTGGCGACGCCGATTACTAAGTCACGCGACATGCGCGGGCGCGCCAAAGCGATGTTCTCATGCACCGTCAAGTTGAATAGAAAATTCTCCTGCAAGACGACGCCCAATTGCTGGCGGAGCCAGGCCGGATCGATCTGCGCTATGTCCGTGCCGTCAAGCAGGATCTCCCCCGAGATTGGCGAATAGAACCTTTGCAGCAGCTTGGCGATCGTCGATTTTCCGGAGCCCGAAGGCCCCACGATGCCCAGCGTCTCGCCAGCATGGACGTTCAGATCCACCGACTTCAGGACGTCGCCGCCGGTGGCTCGGTAACGAAAAACGACGGACCGAAATTCAATCTTCCCCTTAAACTCCTGCGGGGTGAGCGAGACCTCGGACTTTTCTTCACGCGGTGCGTCCAGAATGTCGGCCAGATGTTCAACTGAAACCCGCACTTCCAGGTAACTCTGGTAGAGTTGCGCCACCCGCAGGATGGGCTGCGTCACCCGTTGCGCAATCAGGTTAAAGGCGATCAGTCCGCCCACCGTCATTCTCCCCGCGACCACCTCGATTGTGCCGAAGAACAGGATGGCGGCGGTGGCGAGTTGGGTGACCATTTCGATGCCGCCCTGCATCCCCGCGCCTCCGACGGCGCTCTCGAAATTGGCACGGATGAACCCGCTCAGGCGGTCGTCCCACTTGTTCTGAAATTCAGGCTCGACCGCTGAGGCCTTAATCGTCTGCATGCCAACGATGCTTTCGACCAGTAATTGTTGGCTTCTCGCGCGCATGCGCATCTTTTCCTGGGCTTTTCTACGCAGCAGCGGGCGGATGCCGATCGCAATTGCGACATAGGCCGGCATGAAGAGCAGAAATATGGCGGTTAGATAACCCGAATAGATGAACAGTACCGCGAAGAATACGAACACGAACAGGAGATCGACGGCGGACAACAATCCCTGATCAGTCAGAAATCGGCGTATGGCTTCGATTTCGCGCGCGCGGCTGACAATGACGCCGGCGGCCCGCCGCTCGAAAAAGCCCATGGAGAGATGGATGAGATGGGCAAACATCTTGGCGCCCAGCTCAACATCGATTCTCGCCGCCGTATGGTTGAGGATGTAGGCCCGCAGGAACTTGAGCAGGCCCTCGAAAAGGACGAGCAGGACCATCGCTGACATGACGACGGACAGCGTATCGAAGCTCTTGGAGACGAGCACCTTGTCGATCACGAGCTGGAACGTCAACGGGCGCGCCAAGCCTAGCAGACTGACAAAGAAGGACGCGACGAGGACCTGGGTAAGCGGCGCTCTGTATCGCTTCAGCGCGGGTAAGAACCAGTTTAGGCTGAAGCGCGCCTGCTCGGCCGCGAGTTCGGCGCCTTTGCCGATTATGACGACGTGGCCGTCGATACGACTCGCCAGTTCTTCGGTTGTCAACCGTTCCTGCCGTCGCGATGTTGGGTGAACGACGAGGTAATTGTCCGTGTCGGCGCTGGCGGCGAGCAACGCCCATTTTCCTTCGGCGGTCGCAAACAAGGCTGGCGTCGGCAGGGAGCGAAGCCGCTGGGCGCTGACGTCGTCAACGATGCGGGCGCGGAGGCCGACGGCCCGAGCCGTGCGAACAACGTCCCCGGCCGTCGGCGGCCTCCCGCCGAGAGATGCCTCTCGCGCTAGTTCGACGGCGCTCACTCTCACCCCGTGCATGACGGCAGCCTGCGACAGCGCCAGGAATGCCCCGGTGTTTTGGAAGGGGACGACGCGTTGAGTATCCGTCATGATGGACTTCGAACCCATGAAACGCAGATCTCCGTGAACCGGCGGCGCAATAATCAAGATTTTGCGATACACTCGGACATCGGAAGATATGTGGAGACCGCCCGTGAGCACGACCGTCGAAAGTGGTGCGGCGCAAAGCACCGATCCGGGTTGATTAGCCGATCCGGGGCACGAACACTGGCCGACTTACACTTTGCGGACCCGGCGTGCCCGCACCCGTCCCGGCCGCCCGCGCGGGCGCCGCGCGGTTCCAAATCAAACAGTTGCGCCGCCACGCATTATCAACTTTCTCGAAAATGCCCAGATATTGACAGTGAATGGGCACCTGAGCGGAGCCGGATCCGATTCTCTTGGTCAGCTTGAGGGTCCCGATCTCGCGCGCAACCGACTCTTCGATGAGGCTAACTTCCTGAATCTTCATTTCAAGAGTCCATTGGCTCAGTTGCTTCAGATAGGCCGTCAGGGTCTGTGAATCGACGACCTTCGGCGAGCCCGGCGGCACGATCCTGGCGCCTTCCGAAAACAGCGCAACCGATTGGTCCAGGTCGCCCCGGCGTAGCGCCTGAGTAAAATCTTCGTTCCATTTCTCGATGTCCCGAAGCA
>JAYTRP010000339.1:0-14540 GCA_043746145.1 Hyphomicrobiales bacterium
TTTTTGGCCATGCTCGCGACCGGCGGAATCCTGATCGCGACCACGCAGTTCCTGCCCGAATTATTACAGCAAAGTTACGGCTATACCGCGACTCTCGCCGGCGAGGCGCTGTCGCCGGGGGGGCTGGTGACGGTCGTGATGATGATCATCAGCGGCCGGCTTGGCTTCGTCCAGCCGCGCTATTTGCTTGCCATCGGGGCCGCCTTGGTCGCGACGGGGATGTTCTACTCGACGCGACTCTACGGCGACTCCGACTTCTGGTTTTTCGCGATTTCGCGCATGATCGTCGGCGCAGGTCTACCCTTGATGTTCCTGCCGATAACCACCGCTTCCTATGCGGGCTTGCCTGCCAATCGCCTCGATCAAGCGTCGGCGGTCATCAACATTGCACGAAACTTCGGCGGTTCGGTCGGCGTCTCGATTGCGCAAACCACGCTCGCGCGCCGTGAGCAGTTTCACCAGAGCCGTCTGGCGGAGCATGTCGGAAGCTGGAACCCCACCTATCAGCATACGTTACAGGCGACGCAAGCCTACGTCAGCACGCAGCCACATCTGGGCGGCGGTCCCGAGCATACCGCGGTGGCGTTGATCGGGGCGACGGTCACAGCACAGGCGGCTTATCTCGCTTACATCGACGTTTTCGCCACATTAGGTCTGGTCGCGACGCTGCTCGTCCCCTTGGCGCTGACGTTGCGCAATGTCGACATGAGACACGCTGCGCCAGCGGCGCATTGAGGGAATTGGGATGGCGACGATGCTCGACAAAAGTCGCGAACAGCCGCGAGACGACAAGCCCGTCCGGGCCATCATGGCGGTCAAGGACGAGGCGACGTCGCGCAGCGAGCCGCAGCAGCGTGTCGAACCCGCCGCGCCCGACGCGGAGTCCGAGCCCGCCGCGCCCGACGCGGAGTCCAAGCCCGCCGCGCCCGACGCGGAGTCCGAGCCCGCCGCGCCCGACGCGGAGTCAAAGAAGCCGGAGGAGCCGCCGAAAGACGATAAGAAGTCCGGCGGAATTTTCGGCACGCTCAAGGCGCACCCGATCGTCGTGCTGGTCTTGCTGCTGGTCCTGGTGATCGCCGCCCTCGGAGGGTTCTTCTACTGGATGTACTCGAGCCAGTTCGAGAGCACCGACGACGCCTTCATCGACGGGCGCGTGGTGTCGATTAGTCCGCAGGTCGTCGGCGATATCACCGACGTTCCCGTGACGGACAATCAGATCGTCCATACCGGCGACCTGTTGGCCCGGATCGACCAGCGCGATTATCAGGCGGCGATGGCGCAGGCGGACGCTTCGATCGCCCAAGCCGACGCCGCGATTGAAACCGCCAAGGCTCAGGAGGACGAGCAACGCGCGCAGATCCGGCAGGCTGAGAATCAGATCACGGTCGCGCAGGCGCAATTGGGCTTCTCGACCGACGAGAATAAGCGATACCAGCAGGAAGTGCAGACAGGGGCTGGCACCGTGCAGCGCGCGCAGCAGGCGTCCTCCGACCTCGAAGCGAAACGCGCGGGCGCGTACGCTGCGCAGGATGCTCGCGCGGTGGCGATGCGCCAAGTCGCCGTGATCCAGGCTCAGCAAAAGAGCGCGCAGGCGCAAAAGGACGCGGCCGAGGCCCAGAAAGCATCGGCAGAAGCCAACCTCAGCCGGACCGAACTACGCGCGCCCACCGATGGCAGAGTGACCCGCCTAACCGGCGCGGTCGGGCAACTCGCAACTCAGGGCGCCGCCCTGATGATCCTGGTGCCGCTCGACCTTTGGATCACCGCGAATTTTAAGGAGACCCAGCTTCATGGCCTGAGGGTAGGGCAGCCCGTTGACATCGAGGTGGACGCGTTCGGACGGACGTTTCCTGGCCACGTCAACTCCGTGCAGGCGGGCAGCGGGACCGCGTTCAGCCTACTTCCGGCCGAGAACGCGACGGGTAATTACGTGAAAGTCGTGCAGCGCATTCCCGTCAAGATCACCTTCGACAAGCCGGCGGAGGTTGAACTCGGCCCTGGCATGTCGGTCATCCCGACAGTTCGCGTAAAGCCGCCTTGCACTCTCTGCAAGATGTGGGACAATCTACCGCTATGGAAGACCCACTCGCTGACGTTACCCCCGGAATGACCGCGACCGCCGAGGTTGTCGTCACGGAGGACATTACCGTCGGAGGCCATGTCGCGGGTATGCCGTTCGTCTACGGCACGCCGTTCATGATCTTGTTGATGGAAGTTGCCTCGGGCCGCGCGATAGGATCCCACTTGGCCGAGGGATGGGTCAGTGTCGGTTCCGAGGTCAACGTGCGCCACCTTGCGCCGACCCCGCTTGGCCGCAAAGTGATCGCCACGTCCCGTGTGCTCGAGAAAACCCGGCGTAGTGTGCTGTTCGCCGTCGAAGCGCGCGACGGAGAGCGTCTGATTGGGGACGGAACGCATCGGCGCGGCGTGGTCGATCTTACTCGGTTTGGCAAAGAGGTCTGAGCAGTCAGGCGGCGGTGATCGCAATCGCGGCTCCGATAAGCGCTAACACCAGAAACTGCAGTCCGCAGGCTCTCGCGTAAATCCGCAGCGCGCGCCGGATATCTCGCACGTTCGCCTCGCGCCGTCCGTTTCCCATGAATGCGTCGTCAACGAGCCGCCCGTCATAGATGCGCGGTCCGGCGAGCTTTAGGTCCAGCGCGCCCGCCATCGCCGCCTCCGGCCAGCCAGCATTTGGCGAGCGATGCGAGCGCGCATCGCGTCGCACTGCGCCAAGGGCGGCGCTTGGCTTGCCCGAGGCGAGCGCAATCCACAGAGCCGACAGCCGCGACGCCGGCAGGTTGATGAGATCGTCGAACTGCGCCGCGCACCAGCCGAAATCGCCATACCGGGCGTTGCGATGCCCGATCATGGAATCCGCCGTATTGGCGGCCTTGTAGAGCGCACCGCCGGCGAGCCCTGCGACCGCCATCCAGAACAGCGGCGCTACGATCCCGTCGGAAAAATTTTCGGCGAGGCTTTCGATCGCCGCTCGCGCAACGCCTGCTTCGCCGAGTACGGCGGTGTCGCGGCCGACGATCATCGACACGGCCCTGCGCCCTCCCGCGAGCCCCTCGCCCTCGAGCGCATCGGCCACGGCTTTCACATGGGTGTAGAGGCTGCGTTGCGCGGGCAGGGTAGCGGCGAACACCGCCAGCACGAGCCATCCCGCGATGCTACTGTAGCAGACGGCCTGCAGGAGAAGGGCGGGCGCCGCCGTGGCTGCGAGCAGGACCACCAGCGCGAGCACACCGGAAACTCTCCGAGCGAATGCCGAGCCGCGGTTCAGCCGCGCTTCCAGGGTTCGAAGCAGCGCGCCCATCCAGGTGACGGGATGGCCGATGGCGCGGTAAAGCGCTTCGGGATACCCAACGCGAGCCTCGATCACGAGCGCCAGCAGGGTCGTCGCGATCGTTTGCGCGAAGAAAGTTTCGAGGGTGGACAAGTGACGCCAAATCCGGCCGACGAAGCGGCCGACACAGCAGCCGCCTTGCGCCTATTCCAGCACGGGGGAGATATCAACTCGGCGCGGCGCGCCTTTCCCGAAGCGGCGACGCCCTGGATCGACTTGTCGACCGGAATCAACCCCGTCCCCTATCCGCTCCCGCCGCTGCCGGCGGAGCTTTGGACTCTGCTTCCGGCGCCGGGAGAGCTCGAATCGCTGCAAGTGGCGGCTGGCTTGCGGTACGGCGTCGCTCCCGACTCGGTCGTCGCCGCTCCCGGCGCGCAATCATTGATTCAATGGCTGCCAAGATTGTTTTCGGCGCCGCGCGTGGCGATCCTTTCGCCGACCTATGGCGGGCACGAAACCGCTTGGCGGGCTAGCGGCGCTGAGGTCGATCCCGTCGACAGCGTGGAAGCGCTGGAGGGCGCCCGGCGCGCCGTACTCGTCAATCCCAACAATCCCGATGGCCGGCTGTTGCCCCGGCGCCGCGTACTCGCCCTTGCACAGGCGATAGCGGCGCGCGGCGGCGTGACGATCGTCGACGAATCGTTCATGGATCTGGAGGCGGATTCGGTCGCGCCCGATCTGGCGCCCTCGACTGTGGTTTTGCGCTCGTTTGGCAAATTTTACGGTTTGGCCGGCTTGCGCCTGGGCTTTGCCATCGCGCGGCCGGACATTGCAGCGAGGTTTCGCGAAGCGCTCGGGTCCTGGCCGATCTCAGGCGCGGCGATCGAAATCGGCCGCCTCGCGCTGGGCGACACAGGGTGGCTCGACGTGACGCGGGAGCGGCTGCAAGTCGACGGCGCGTGGCTCGATCGGCAATTGATCGAGGCAGGCTTCGAAATAGCAGGAAGCGCGCCGCTGTTTCGGCTGGCCCGACATGCGCAGGCGCGAACTCGTTTCGCACGGCTTTGCCGCGCGGGCGTGCTCACGCGACCATTTGCCGCACGAGAAGATTTGCTGCGCTTTGGCGTTCCCCGTCTTGCCGATCGCAAACGTGTTCGCTTAGCCCTGGAAGCGCTGCGGTCGCCTGCCTAGTTAAGACAGATGAAACCCTTCGACAGTCTTCCGGAATTCCTCGATCTTCATCAGCGCATTTTCGTCCTCACCGGCGCTGGCTGCAGCACGGGATCAGGGATTCCAGACTATCGCGACGGCGCCGGTCAGTGGAAGCGCAAGCCGCCAATGACCTATCAGCTTTTCATGGGCGAGGAGGCCACGCGCCGCCGCTATTGGGCGCGCAGCCTGCTTGGATGGAGGCGCTTCAACGCCGCCCGCCCGAACGACGCGCATCGCGCACTGGCGCGGTTGGAGGCAAGCGGCAAGAGCGACATGCTGTTGACCCAGAACGTCGACCGCCTGCATCAAGCGGCTGGCAGCCTCGGTGTGGTCGACCTGCATGGGCGGCTCGATCTGGTGCGCTGCATGGGCTGTGGCCGCCGCTCGCCGCGCGAAGATTTTCAGGAAGACCTCGGCTTGCGAAATGCCGGCTGGCTCGACCTCGACGCCAATGATGCGCCCGATGGCGACGCCGACCTCGAGGGTGTCGACTTCGACGCATTCAGCATTCCCGCCTGTCCGTCCTGCGGCGGCGTGCTCAAGCCCGACGTGGTCTTTTTTGGCGAGAGCGTGCCGCGTGACCGGGTCGAAGCTGCCTTCGCCAGTTTGGAGCAGGCGGATGCGATGCTGGTCGTCGGCTCCTCACTGATGGTCTACTCCGGCTTTCGTTTCGCCGATGCCGCCGCCCGCGCGGGCAAGCCTATCGCCGCCGTCAATCTGGGAAAGACCCGCGCCGACGACTTGCTTTCGCTGAAAGTGGAGCAGAGTTGCGAGGCCGCGTTGGAGTTTCTGCTGTAGCGCGCTGCTATTCGCCGCCTAGGGAGAACCGCTCCTTGGCTAGAAAATCGGCGCCAGTGGTCGGCTCCACAAACAGCGTCAGCGCATCGACACGAAACACCGTAGCCGCCGCCTTGAGCCATTCGCGCTCCAGCGCCGCCGCCAAGCCATCGGCTTCAGCGACTGCGCCGCTCAAAGTGAAGTGCAGCCGAAACTCGTCGAGCACGTAGGGGTAGCCCCATGCGTCGAGATACTCGCGCTGGCGCGGAGTGAGCCGGTCGGGCCCTCGCTTTGCGAGTTCCTGAGCCGAAAGCGGCGCGCGGAAACGGTCGAGGCGTCGCACCACCGCGGCTTCCAGGCGCTCAAGCGCCGCCGAACGCTCACGCGGCCGTAGCGCTACAAATGCGTAGCCGGGCGAGGCGGGAATTTGTGCCATGCGCAGAGGCAAGTCGAACGGCGCGAACTCCCGCGCTAAGATCGCTACGGCCCCTGCGAGATCGGCCTCGGTCGCGCCCTTGGCAAGCCGGAACGGCGCCTTCAGGGTCGCGTGAAAGCCGTAGCGGCGCGCATCGGCAGTCACCGCCGCCCAGCGCTCGCGGTCGTATCCCTGCGGCGCGAAGTCTGTCGGCGCCTCGTTAGTGATCACGTCGCGGCCAAGCGCCCGCGATCCGAAACGCCAGAGGTCGCTATCGGCGGGCGGCGCGAGATAGATGGCGTAACGAGCAGTCATGTTGCGCAGGCCGCCAAGAGCCTGTGCAGGCGACGCGCGGCATCGTCCAGCGAACCATCGTTCTCGATCACTACGTCCGGGCGGATGGAGATTTCGGGAGCGTCGGCGCGAGCGAGGCGCCGGCGCTGGTCTGCCGCATCGCCGCGCTCGCGCCCAGCGAGACGCGTCGCCAACACGGCTGGCGCGGCGGTAATCAGCACGACGAGGCTACGCGGATAGAGAGCGCGCACGGCGTCGACGGCTGCGCGCGATACATTGCAGAGTACGACTCGCCCCGCTGCGATCTCGGCATTCACGCTGCTGGGCACACCATAGCTTAGGCCGTGCGCCTCCCACGTCAGTGCGAAGCGGCCGGCGCGCTCGGCCTCGCGAAATGCGGGCGCGCTCAGCGTGTCGTGATCCTCGTTCGCATCGGCTTCGCGGGTGACGGTCCGCCGCACGAATACAAACTCATGCCCAGCCGTTCGAGCGGCCAGCGTGCGCAGCACGGAATCCTTTCCCGCGCCGCTTGGTCCGACGATGGCCACGAACAGCCCGCTCACGCGACGCGCCGCCCTTCGCGCCACACGGCGCGCACTACGGGTTCGCCGTCGTGAAGCGTGACGCGCAGCAAGTCGGCGCGTCGGCCGACGGCGATCTCGCCGCGATCGATCAGGCCAACTGCCTCGGCGGGCGCCTTGCTGACCATGCGGATCGCCGCGGGCAGGCCGCCGATATCCGTCAGCCGGAACGCCGCCATCAGCAGCGCGCCCGGCACGTAGTCCGAGGAGAGAATGTCCAGTTGGCCAGCCTCGGCGAGCTCGCGCGCCGAGGCGTTGCCCGAGTGCGAGGCGCCGCGCACCACATTGGGCGCGCCCATCACGGTCGTCATGCCGGCCGCGCGCGACGCTGCCGCGGCTTCGATCGTGGTCGGGAATTCGGCGATCGCGACGCCCTCGGACCGGGCCAGCGCCACCTCGTCGAGGGTGGTGTCGTCGTGGCTGGCGAGCGTGATCGCGCCCGCTCGCGCAAGCGCGACGATGCGCGGGCGGTTGAACGCGGCGCGCGCGGCCCCGATCTTGCGCCGCTCGTCAGCCATTTCAGTGAGTTCGGCGAGGCTGCGCCCCGACTTGCCGGCGTAGTAGATGAAATACTTGCCCAGGTCGCGAAACTGACGTTGGCCCGGTGTGTGATCCATCAACGAGATCAGATCGGCGCGATGCGTTGCGAGGAATTCCTCGAGAAACTCGACGACATTGGGCGCGGGCGCCTCGCAGCGCAGATGCGTCCGGTGCTCCGCGCGCAGCAGGCCGGCGTCGGCGGCGCGGCGCACCGCTTGAGCGAGCAGCCCGACTTTCTCGCCAAGACTCATGCGCGTCTCGTATTCGTCCATCCCGACGCGGAACGAATCGAACACCGTCGTGATGCCGGCCGCAGCGATCTGCGCGTCATAGGCAAGCACCGCGCTGCCTGCGTGCCAAACCACCTCGGAACGCGGCACATAGTGCGATTCGAGATGGTCGGTATGAAGCTCGACTAGCCCCGGCAGCAGATAGTCGCCAGCGAAATCGAGCGCGCCGGCGGGCTCAGCGCCTTCGGAGATTTCGACGATGCGGCCCGCTTCGACGACGATGCCGCCGGTAAACAAGCGGTCGGCGGTGACGATCGCCGCATTGCGAAGAGAGAGCGAATTGTCGCTCTTGTCCATCTCAGGCTCCGTCTTTCTCGAGAAACGCTCGGCGACCCGCTATAGCAGCCGAGTCGACGCCTTCGTACTAGGCGGCTTCCTCAGCCGCGAACGCGCCGACCTCGATAACGCGGTCTGCGACTTTCGCGCGTGCGCACGGGTCGCGTGACTTGGCCTTGCCGAGGTTGAACGGCGCGCCGTCCCCGCCCGCTCGGCCGCGCAACAGGACCAGGCCAGTCTCGGCAGGTTTCAGGTCGCTTCCGCCATGGTCGGGCCAGATCCGCGTCAGCGGTTCGCTGAGTTCGGTTAGACTTGCGCGGACCAACAAGCCAATCGCGCGTCGTCGCGCTGTCGTCTCGTCAATAGCGGACATGGCGGCTCCGTTTGGCACGGATTGCTGACGCATTTGCGCGCTCGTCAAATCGGCAAGGGCCGTGGCTTGTCGGCTGCTGCGATCGATCGCAACGTGCGCCCTCACGCGCCGTTCGTTCCCTCGGCATCCACCGAGCGGCGTCCAAAATCCGCCGCCGCGGTTTCCTGTCCTAGTTCGACGATCCCACGACGGATGTCGCGTGTGCGGCTGAATAGATCGAACAGTCCCTCGCCGTCGCCGCGCCGGATCAGCCGCTGTAACGCCGTCAGATCCTCGGTGAAGCGGCCCAGCATCTCCAGCACCGCATCCTTGTTGTAGAGAAAGACGTCTCGCCACATCGTGGGATCGGAAGCCGCGATCCGGGTGAAATCGCGAAATCCGCCGGCGGAAAATTTCATCACCTCGGAGCGCGTGCCCTCTTCAAGCTCGGCCGCGGTGCCGACGATGTTGTAGGCGATTAAATGGGGAAGGTGGCTGGTAATCGCGAGCACGAGGTCGTGGTGGTCGGCCGACATAATTTCGACGTTGGAGCCCAGCGCGGTCCAGAACTGCTCGACCTTGGCTATCGCCCCCGCATCGGCGCCTGCGGGAGGGGTCAGGATGCACCAGCGGTTCACGAACAACGTGGCGAACCCCGCGTCCGGCCCTGACTGCTCGGTGCCCGCGACGGGGTGGGCCGGGACCAGATGCACGCTCGGGGGGAGGCACGGCGCAATCGCGGCGATCACCGCGCCCTTCACCGAGCCTACGTCCGACACGATGGCGCCCGGCTTCAGCGCAGGCGCGATCGCCTCGGCGATTGCACGATTGGCGCCGACCGGCGCGCAGAATATCACGAGATCGGCGCCCCTGACCGCCTCGGCAATGTCAGTGGTGTAGCGATCGCCCAGAGCCAGCGCCTTCGCCCGAGCGACGACCAATTCCGAATTGTCCGTCAGCACGATCGTCCCGGCCGCGCCGGAGCGTCGCACCGCGCGCGCGATCGATGACCCGATCAGGCCGACCCCGATGATCGTGATCTGAGCAAAAACCGGCGTTTCGAGTACCGGGAGCCTACTGGGCACGGCCGACCTCGCGCATAAATCTTCCGAGCGTCTCGACAAAGCCTCGGTTGGCCTCCTCGTCGCCCACCGTCACGCGAAGACACTCCGGCAGTCCGTAACCGGCGACGCCCCGAGGGATGAAGCCCTCGCGGTTCAGGAACGCTTCCGCCTCGGGCGCCGTGCAGCGTCCCGATGCATCGAAGCGGATCAACACGAAATTGCCGACGCTGGGAACGACGTACAATCCCAGCTTTCCAATTTCGGCCGTCAGCCAGGCAAGCCAGCAGTCGTTATGCAAGGCCGCCATTTCGACGTGGGCGTCATCTTCGAGCGCCGCGATCCCCGCCGCCTGGGCGGGTCCGTTGACATTGAACGGCCCGCGAATCCGACCGATCACGTCGACCGTCTCGCGCGGCGCATAGGCCCATCCGAGCCGCAGGTTCGCGAGCCCGTGAATCTTCGAGAAGGTCCGCGTCATGACGACGTTGGGCTGCGACGCGGCGAGTTCGAGCCCCGCCGTGTAATCCTGCGCTCGCATATATTCCGCGTAGGCCGCATCCAGCACTAGCAACACACGACTGGGCAGGCCGGCGTGTAGGCGAGTAATCTCGCGCTGGGGAAGATAAGTCCCGGTCGGATTGTTGGGATTGGCGAGAAACACAATCCGCGTGCGCGAGTGCACCCGCTCAAGCAGATTGTCGACGCTTGCGGTGAAGTCGGTTTCCGGCGCGATGACCGGTTCGCCGCCTGCGGCGCGAATCGCGATCGGGTACGAGAGAAACCCATATTGACTATAAAGCCCCTCGTCGCCGGGCCGCAGATAGGCCTGCGCGAGCAGCCCCAGAATCTCGTCGGAGCCATTGCCGCACAGGATGCGTTCAGGCTCGAGTCCGTAGCGCCGGGCGATGGCATTTCGCAGCGCCTGAGTGGCGCCATCGGGATAGAGCGCGAGCTCGCCGGCTGCTTCGCGAAAGGCTGCGATCGCAAGCGGCGAAGGGCCGAGCGGGGATTCGTTGGACGATAATTTGTGAAGGCGCTTGGTCCCCACGACAGTGCTCTTGCCGGGCACATAGGCCTGAATCGCCAAAAGTTCGGGACGTGGCTCGGGTCGTTGTGTCAACGCCATCGTCTCACTCCTCGGCAATTCTCAAAACGTCCGCGCTCGCATCGAAACGCATAGCGTGCGCGCCAATTTCATAGGCTCTGAGGTCGACCGCGCCAGCCTGCGTTAGCGCCGCCGTCAACGCGCGGCGGTCCTCAGCGCCCGGCCGCGCGATCAGGAGGGAGAGCCCGACGCCGGACGCCGCCTTGCCCATGATCTCGCCACCAATCGATTCCACTGCCAGTTCCAGATCACTTCGCCACCGGTCCAGCGTGACCGCTTCGAGTACGACCTCGCGCGCGGCGCCGTCGGTCAGCGGTCTGGCGATCACCATTACGGGCAGGCCGGCGGGATGGTCGGGGCGCTCGACGAATGGCAACCTTGCGATCACCTTGGGCGCATCGGGTTCGATCAGCTTCATCCACCAAGCGCCGGCGGCCGAACCGCCATCGAGCGGGAACATGCCGAGATCGCCCGCCGTCCCGCGCACAGCCTCGATCACGCCGGTGGTTGAAAAATGCGGCGCACAGGCGACCGTGAAGCCGAAATGAAACCGCTCGGAATCGCGGATCGCCGCCGGGTCTTTCGAAACGTCGATATGGACAGCGTAGGGGAACTGCACATAGGTGAACGTCGAGATGATGATCCGCCAGATGCCCTCGACGGTGTCGACCGGCAGGCGCCCACGATGACGCTGGACCAGTGCGCGCATCATTGAGGCCTCGCGCGCGGGCCGGAAAGCAGACCCGCCGCCTTGCCCGCGTTTGATCGCGATCAGACGATCGATGATCTTCCCGCGCTGCATCAGCAGGCCGTGCATTTCCAAGTCGATCCTGTCGATTTCCTCTCGGAGGATCGACAGGTTTTCCAGCGGCGGCGTAGTCACGAAGCGACCCCTGCGCTCAGGTGTTCATGGATTCGAAGAAGTTCGCGTTCGTCTTGGACTCACGCAGCTTCCCGAGCAAGAATTCGATCGCGTCGACCGTGCCCATCGGGTTGAGAATGCGCCGGAGCACGTACATTTTCTTGAGAATGTCCGGCGGCGCCAGCAATTCCTCTTTTCGTGTGCCCGACCGCGTAATGTCCATTGAGGGGAACGTGCGCTTGTCCGCCACCTTCCGGTCGAGGATGATTTCCGAATTGCCGGTGCCTTTGAACTCTTCGAAAATCACTTCGTCCATGCGCGACCCGGTGTCGATCAGCGCAGTAGCGATAATCGTCAGCGAGCCGCCCTCTTCGATGTTGCGCGCGGCGCCGAAGAAGCGCTTCGGGCGCTGCAGCGCGTTGGCGTCCACGCCGCCGGTCAGCACCTTGCCCGACGAGGGAACGACGGTGTTGTAGGCGCGGCCGAGGCGCGTGATGGAATCGAGCAGGATCACGACGTCGCGTCGATGCTCGACCAGACGCTTGGCTTTCTCGATCACCATCTCGGCGACCTGAACATGACGCGCGGCCGGTTCGTCGAACGTCGAGGAGACCACCTCGCCTTTGACCGAACGCTGCATGTCGGTGACCTCCTCGGGCCTCTCGTCGATCAGCAGAACGATGAGGTAGCACTCGGGATGATTCGCGGTGACGGCTTGAGCGATGTTTTGCAGCAGCACGGTCTTACCGGTGCGGGGCGGCGCCACGATCAGCGCGCGCTGGCCTTTGCCGATCGGCGAGACGATGTCGATCACGCGGGCCGACATGTCCTTGCGAGTGGGATCCTCGACCTCGAGTTTAAGACGCGAATTGGGGTAAAGCGGCGTGAGATTGTCGAAATGCACCTTGTGCCGGGTCTTCTCCGGCTCCTCGAAATTAATTTCATTGCACTTCAGCAGCGCGAAATAGCGCTCGCCTTCCTTGGGACTGCGAATCACCCCTTCGACAGTGTCGCCGGTGCGCAACCCCAGGCGCCGGATTTGCGACGGCGAGACGTAGATGTCATCGGGTCCAGGCAGGTAATTTGCGTCCGCGGAACGCAGAAAAGCGAACCCGTCCTGCAAAATTTCAACAACGCCTTCGCCGATAATCTCGACTTCTATACTCGCTAGCTGCTTCAGTATTGCAAACATAAGTTCCTGTTTGCGCATAATGGAAGCGTTTTCGACCTCGTTTTCTTCAGCGAATTCAAGCAATTCGGTCGCCGATTTTTTCTTGAGGTCCTTTAGTTTTATTTCCCTCATCAGGATGTCCTTGGAAGATTTGGAGGCGTGACGTTGAAATCGTCACGATTGGCGGCGCGCATTAGCGGAGATGATGCTGTCGACTCATTTTTTTGGAAGGAGTCCGACAGGAAGCGGAAGAGGCGCTCGCCCGGGCGGGGCTTCTTCATAACCGCTGACGAGGGGCTTTTCAACCGGAGTCGAAGCGAAAGCGACGGCATCTTCGCGCTAAGTCGGAAAGCAAAGCATTCTGTCGATCAAAATGGCGCGTGCGACTTAGCTTTAAGCAAAGCTGGAGCGCCGAGAGCGACGAGCGCAACGATGTGACATGGGGGACGTACTCCCAGACGCCAAACGTGGGCGTACTCCTTGGGAACTGCAACTCGGCAGAGCGAAGCGCTGCGCCTTATCAATACAGATTCCTTAAGTGTCGGGACAGCTTCGCGCAAGGCTGGAAAGCGCCGGAGTGGGCCGTTTTCAGCGTCTGGCAGCATTCCAGGTTGGTAAAGACTGAAACAAGTCGATTTAAAAAACAATCTGCTAGGGGACGAGGATTACAGATTGTAAATAAAATTCGGCGCATTTAACCGCAATATCGAGTAGCAATACAATAAATTGAGTCAATCTGAACATTGAAGTGTTTAAGGCGTATAAAAATGCAGTACAATTCCGCTACGTAAGGTTGTAGTATGTACTTATAACTTAAAAAAATCCTGCATATACATTAACGTCATTAGGATATGATTAGACATGCCGGTCGTTTATCAAATATAAGCGTGGATAAATCTTGCGAATACCCGGGAATATTGTATCTCCATTGTTGAGTTCAAGACACCTTCAATGGTGATTCGCGCACTGGCGCGGTTGTCCGATTGATTGCTCCCGGGGGTTCGCAATGACATCTTTCCTTAGTTCGCTGTCGAATGCGCAGATTGCCAATCTCTCGACGACAACCATGTCCACCCTCAAGACGACGGATATCGCCGCCTTGACCACCTCGCAGATTGGGGCGCTGAGCGGCGTTCAGCTCAACGCGTTGACCACCACGAACGAAGCTGCTCTCGCGACGACGCAGATAACCGGCTTCTCAACGCAGGCGGCGCCCAGCCTATCCCTCGCGCTGATCCTGGCGCTGGCCACCTCGCAAGCCGACGCGCTGACCGCAACCGTGCTCGGCGCTCTCACCACCACCAGTCTGAACGCCCTTTCGACAACCGAACTGCAGGGGCTCGCCTCGACGCAACTCGCAGGCATCACGGCAACCCAAGTCGCCGGCCTCACGACGACGACGCTCGGCAGCCTCGGCTCGACATTGCTCGGGCAGCTTTCGGGCACGCAAGTGAAGGCGCTGACCACCACCCAGCTCAACGCGGTGACGACGACGACGCTGAACACGCTCAACGTCGCGAACCTCTCGAGCATGCAGGTTGGCGGGCTGGCGACGACCACGCTCAACAATCTAACGACAGCGCAATTATCGACGGTCGGTTCCTCGCAGGCGTCCGCGCTGACCCTGACCGACATCAACAATCTAACCTCGACCAACATTCGCGCGCTGACGACGGCGGCGGTCGCCGGCTTAACGACGACAAATCTTAATAACTTGACGACGACGTCGGTAGGCAATTTCTCGACCACGCAACTCGGCGCGCTGATCACCTCGCAAGTGCAGGCCTTGACGACCGGCCAGCTCAACGCCGTGACGACTACGGTTCTGAACGCGCTTAACGCGGCAAGGCTTTCCAGCTCGCAAGTCGCGGGTTTGACGACGACCACGCTGAACAATCTGACGACTTCACAGCTTTCCACGCTCAGCAGCGCAGCGGGCTCGGCGCTCAATTCAACCGACATCAGCGCGTTGACTTCGACCGAAATTCAAAGTCTTTCCAGCTCGGCGCTCACCGGCCTGACGGCGACCAATCTCGGCGGCGTGACCACAACGGCGCTCGGCAATTTAACCTCGACTCAGCTCGGCGCGATGACGACGTCGCAAGTCCAGGGGCTCACCACAACTCAACTTAATGCGGTGACGACAACGGTGCTCGGCGCCCTGATCGCGTCGAACCTGTCGAGCGCGCAAGTCGGCGGCTTCACCACGACGACGCTCAACGCCCTCACCACAACACAGCTCGGCGCGTTGACCAGCAAGCAGGCCATCGCCCTGACCTCGACCGATCTGAACAACATTTCCTCCACCA
>JAYTRP010000340.1:0-4853 GCA_043746145.1 Hyphomicrobiales bacterium
CAAATCGGCGTTCCAGAGGGACAGGCCATTGATAACAATGCAATTTTGCACGACGGCTCAAAAACACTCAGCCGCGCCCCCATCTCTATAGGTGTTATCAGTCCTGAGACAACACGGGCTAAGGTGTTGTCCTGTTCATGGGGGCTGACAGGCGACGAAATCCGCCTCGCCTCGTCTGCGGCTTATTTCTTGTCCACCTTCCGGCTACCCCTATTCTATGCCGTTGTTTCCAATAGGGACATGGGCGAGCGCGAAATCCGCGAGGCCATTCGGACATTCAAGGCCGAACTGGCGAAAGAGCAAGGGCGAGAGCATAGGCGCGGAAAATTGCCAATGGCTCCCGCCTATGTCGAAATTCTAGAAGGTTCGACAGGCGTTCACAGCAACATCCTTTTCCCTCTCACAGAGGCGAGGGCCAGGCGTTGGATACCGGCTATGTTACGGTCGCCTCGCTTCCCCGAAACTACCCTACACATTCAAGAGGCCAAGGGCTGGCAATGGTTTGTCAGCTATTGCTCAGACGAAAGGACGCCACAGGCAAAATACGTCGGCGACGCTGGTGCGCTTAATCGACGCAAAAAAGGCTCGCATCAACTCGGCGAGGGCGGCGGCGACAGGGTAAGGCCGTCTGAACTTGTTGAGGCGGCTTTGATAGAGCGCGGCGAAGCGTTCCCGCGTCGGCGCGCATATGCGAAGGGATTACCCAAAGCAGAGAAAGAGCGTGCGCCACAGGCCTGCGGGCGTATTAATCTGTTCGACAGTGACGGGCAGAGCAACTTGTTTGGTGCGCTGTCGGGTATGCATGCGCCTGAGAGGCCGAGCGCCTCGCCCCGGCGTCGCGAGAAAATACCACCCGCACCCATGCTGCGGCTATTCACAGTCATCGGGAACGTTGACGTTATCGAGGCCATGCGTGGCCTCGCCCCGACGCACGAAGCCGTCGCCGAACGGATCGGCATTTCGAGGCCCCAAACAACTAACATCCTCAATCGTCAATTCCGGCCAAGCCGGGCCGTTGTTCAACGCATTCTGGAACTGGCGCGGGCGGCATGAACGGCGCAACTGATAAAACAAGCCAGAAACAGTCAAAGACATACCGTAGCGGTCGCCCTCCAAGCATAATCGCTGCTGAACGCCAGCTTCCTCCACCATCAGACTATGAGCCGACGCCGGCCGAGACAGAATCGCTCAAGGCTTATGCTGCCGCGCGCAAGGCGCACGCGCCGCGCATCAAGGTGACGGGAAAGAGCGTTAAGCCGGATCACCCTAACCGTAGCGTGGCTCAAATCGCGCTGATGAAGGCGATTGGCACCACAGACTCGGATTTCTACGGCGGTTTGCTTGGTCAACTTGTCAACGTGGGATCGCCGGGGCGGGAACCCGACGAAGAGGGGACGAACTTCATGCTCGCTATCGTCAAAGGGGTCGAACCCCGCGATCAGATCGAAGCCATGCTCGCCGCGCAGATGGCAGCGGTGCACACGGCGTCGATGACGTTCGCCCGACGCCTCGCGCACGTGGACAATCTCCAGCAGCAGGACAGCGCCGAACGCGCCTTCAACAAGCTGACGCGCACCTTCGCCGCTCAGGTTGCCGCGCTGAAGGACTATCGTTCAAAGGGCGAACAGAAAATGACGGTGCAGCACGTGCACGTTGCCGACGGCGGGCAGGCGATCGTGGGCAACGTTAACGCGCCGACCCCGAAGGGGAGTGGGGCGCGAGGAAAAGTCGAGGATCAACCTCATGCAAAGCAAATTGCCCATGCACCTGACGTCGAGATGCCACGCCAAATCGAAGCGGAGCGGTCTCCAATGCCGAGCGCCGGCGGTTCGGGGACATAGCGTCTGCCGGATGCATGGAGCCGGTGGCGGCGCTCCTAAGGGAAACAGGAACGCTTGGCGGCATGGCCTGTTCGGACGCGAGGCTGTCGAGACGACACGCATGATCGCCGAGCTGACGAAGCAGTCCCGAAACTTGGTCAAGAGCATTTAATTGAAAGACGGGATGCGCGCGCCGCAGAACCATTGCTGTTGACGTGGTGCTGTCGTCATCGGCCGCACCCGTATCGCACGTGGGCGCACGCAAGGGCGCTTTCGCCCAACGGTTGACGGTCATCGGCGTCTGACCGCAGGCGGAGTTGCGATAACGCCTGCGGTCACGCCTAGAGCAGAGGCGAACGCTACGGCCCCGTCGAGATTCTAAGAGCGGATGGTTGATATTGTATGAATGAGTAGAATGGCGGGCGCGGGTTCAGCCGACGAGGCGCTTCCACCAGGGCTGCAACGGCGGGGCCGCCAGAAGCCGCTCTGCGAACGATCTCATGCGTCCGTTAAATCGGTTCATGCGTATAAAAGAAGTTACGCGCCCCGCTCCGCGAGCTCCCGTTGCAGCGCCGCGAGGGCGTACTCCAGCGTCTCCCCAACCAGCCAGCCTTGCTGGTCGGCGATTGCATAAAGGGCTTCGACGGTTTGGGGGGTCGTGCGGGCGTTGAACTGCACCGTCCGGCCCGTCCGGTGAATGCGTGGAGGTCGGCGCGCCTCACGGCTAGGGAATCGGGAAGCCTCGGCGACGGCGCGTGCAAGCTGAGGAGAAACCAAGCCCGGCTCGCGGTCGGACTTTGGCGCGAAGCCTGAGACGTCGAGGGTCTCGTCGCCAGCGAAGATGGAAGCGCGTTCTTTCGTCATGCTGCTTCTCCGACCCTGGCCGACGGTTTTAGAATCTCAAGGACTTCGGTCGCAACGGCGTGGGCGTTGGCAACGGCAGCGCTGACATTGCCAACCATGCTGTGGTCGAGACCCGAGAGCGGGCCGCCGAACGAGAAGATGGCGCGGAAGGCGTCGCGCTCATGCATCTGGGTATTGAGGATCCGGACGCCGCTGGCGGCGAACTCGGTCTTGATCGCCTGTAGGGAGCGCGGCCGAATGGCAGGGCTCGTGCGCGTGAAGAGTATCGCTATCGGGATCGTCTTCCCGGCCGTTTTCTCCATGTTGCGGACAAGCCGAAGAGCCTTCACCGCCTCGGTGGCGTCGAGCAGGCTCCCTTGCGTCGGAATGATGACAAGGTCGGCCCGGCTGATCGCATAGCCGACCATCAGCGAAGCGGTTCCTTCCAGATCGACGATGACGAAAGTCGCCTTGCGGGAGGCCTGATCAATCTGATCGAGGATCGCGTCTTCCGTCACATCGGCGACGACAGTCAAACTCGCGGGCTTACCCGGTCGTTTCGCCCAGCGGGAGACGGGCTTGTTTGGGTCGGCGTCGATGATTGCGACGCTCGCGCCCTGCCCGGCAAGCTCGGTTGCGAGGACGACGGCTGACGTGGATTTCCCGGCACCGCCCTTTGGGCTAGCAAAGACAATCGTTGGCATGGCTGCAGCCTTTCGTGGACGGCTCACCATGACGGCTAACTGTTGATGAACAGTGAACGATCAGGCAGCCGATCACAGACAGCAGGCAGTTCACGGACCGCGAGCGTCCTGCGAACTGTTCACTAACTGCTAGCAGCGTCGCGCCGACGAACTGCTCGCTGAGATTATCGAGAGGGCGAGCGCAGACAACTGCAATGGTCGCAGCCGACGACCGCGGAAAACGGTCCCGACGGCTGAACACATTCGGCTCTAAGCGGTGCGGTTTTGTCAGCTTGCTAAAGCGACTTGACATCCCACGACGCCATCTGTCATAAAAAATGCAAGCTGACAGGCTGACATAGGCGATGCAATGGCCATCTACGGATATGCGCGGGTCTCCACGGCAAGGCAGGCCAACGAGGGCGAGAGCCTGGATGTGCAGCGCCGCCAGATCGAAGGCTACGCGCTCATGCACGGGCTCGCGGTCGATGACATGGTGATCGAGGAAGGCGTTTCCGGTTCCGTTCCCGTCGTAGAACGTCCAGCTGCCGGCATCCTATTCGCCAAGTTAAAGCCGGGCGACATCATCATCGCGCCGAAACTGGATCGCCTCTTCCGTTCGGCGCTGGACGCCCTCAAGGTGGTCGAGGACCTGAAGGCACGCAGCGTGAAGCTGCACCTGCTGGACCTCGGCGGCGACATCGCCGGGAACGGATTATCTAAGCTGTTCTTGACCATCGCCGCCGCCTTCGCCGAGGCCGAGCGGGATCGCATCCGCGAGCGCATATCGCAGGTGAAAGCAGATCAGCGTCAGCGCCGACGATATCTTGGAGGCAAAACCCCGTTCGGCTTCCGCGTCGGTGCCGGCGGCGAGCTGGTCGCCCACGAAAGCGAGCAAGAGGCGATCCGCGAGATGATCACCCTGCAGGCCCAGGGGAAGGCTCTACGGGCTATCGCCGAAGGCATGAAGGCCAAAGGCTACAAGATCAGCCACGAGGGCGTGGCGGGCGTAATAAGGGCCGCCAATCTCCCGCAGATCGGGGGACACGAAGGGTGATTGCGCAGTGTCGCGGGACACGCTGCGCCAAGCCGGTGTTTCTGCTCGTCAACAGCCCGCAATCGTAGAATGTTCAGGGATTCTTACGGACGACCGGCTACGCCACGACCGAAATGACGTTCCCTCAGTTCAGATGAAGTTAAGAAGGGAAAGAGCGGGTAAAATCCCGCTCATGGCCGCGGAGGGGTGAGAATAATACTTTTATCCACAATATCTCGCTGCACGAAACCTCTCTTTTGCTCGACGTTGTCCATCCCTCCTATGGACGGCGATATCGTAGTCGTCTTTGTATTAACAACAACTGTGGAGTGGGGCGGTCCATATTTATACACTAACTCGGTGGTTACTTTCAATTTAAAGACTGCGCCGCCAAATGTTCCTATCATATTTATAATTACTGTAGTATTTTGATCAACGAAATTTACAGCAAAATCGTCGTCAACCTCAATA